>CAZNRF010000333.1:0-2046 GCA_964575075.1 uncultured Spirochaeta sp.
CGGTCGCGGATATGCGCTGGGCCGCGCTCTTGGCCGCGAGCTGGCGGAAGCGGGTGATGCGTACCGGGTCATTCACCTCGTCGGCCAGAGCCTGGGAGCCCATGTCATTCATGGACTGTCTGAGGCGTACCGGGAGTATCTTCCGGCCGGCGAGACGGCGGCCTACGTCCATATGACCTTTCTCGATCCGTTTATCGCGCGTAGTATCCTGCGCCCGTCGTATGGGCGACGGCATTTTGGCCGGTACGCCGATTTTGCCGAGTCATATTTCACGCGGCGTGAGCCGGTGTGGTTTACCAATTCTCCGCTGCGGCAGGCGGTCAATTTCGACCTTACCGAGGTGGTGCCGACGCCGGATGAGCCGGAGTTCACCCACTATCACGACTATCCGCACCACTACTATCAGGCCACGATCGGGTCTCACCCCGCCGGTCCGGGATTTCCCCTCGCGCCGCTGGCGTTGGGGGCGCACAACGGGGGGTATGTGCCGCGGCTGCTCCGGGAGGTTCTTCCGGTGGGTTCCGTGGTTGAGGCGCCGTCGCCCAGAAATGTTGGTACAAAATAAAACAAATGCTTGACAGATCGTCGGAATGGCCGCAGGATAAGTCCTGTAAAAGTTCTTATTAGTAGGAACATTTAAATCAGGAGGTCATATGCGACGTATCATCATGGGAGTGCTGGTCTCAGCGCTCGTCGTGTCCGGTGTCTTTGCCGGAGGCGAACAGGAAGAGATTGAAGTGCCCGATTCGTTTGAGGGAATGGAGCTATCCATCATCACCTTTACCGGGGAGTTTAACGATCAGGGTATCGTGCGGGATTTCGAGGAGCGCACCGGGGCAACCGTGGATATGCAGGTAGTCCCGAATACGGATTATGAGGCGAAGATTCGACCGCTGTTGGCTACCGGCCAGGGCGTACCGGACATCTTTGTTGGTGAAGCGGCGTATGTCCGCCAGTTTGTTGAGGCCGGGTACTGGACCGATCTTACCCAGGAGCCCTTTAACGCGGACACCAGCGACATGTTCGAATACGCCGTGGAGATGGGCACCAACGATGACGGTGACGTCGTGGCCCTTACCTGGCAGACGACTCCCGGGGGATGGTTTTACCGCCGCAGTATCGCCCAGGAGTATTTCGGTACCGATGATCCGGAAGAAATCGCCGAGATCTTCTCCAGCTGGGACAGCGTTATGGAAGCCGCGGAGACGTTGGAGCAGGAGAGCAATGGAGACGTCTCCTTCTTTGCCGGTATCGGTGAGACCCTGTTTCGTCCGTTCTATACCGCCCGCACCGAGCCCTGGATCGATGAGGACAACAACTTCGTGGTTGACCAGGAAATTCAGAACTACCTGCAGATCGCCAAAGAGGTCCGGGAAAACGACTACGATGCCAAGCTGGACGACTGGTCCGGCCCGTGGTTTGATGCGATGAATACTCCGCCGGAGGAGGCGTCGGTATTCGTCTACGGATTTCCCACCTGGGGCTTGCAGTTTGTGCTGAACGGTCAGGAGGAGAGCTCTGGAGACTGGGCGCTGGCAGCCGGACCGGATCCTTTTACCTGGGGGGGTACGTGGCTCGGCATCTACGAGGGCAGCGATAACAAGGCGCTGGCCTGGGAGTTTATCCGCATGATGACCCAGGATGAGGAGTGGATGTTGGACTACGCGGAACGAGCTACCGAGTTCATGTCCAACCGGACGGTGATGAACGAGGTCCGCGAGGACTTTCGCTCCGAGACGCTGGGCGGACAGAACCCGTACGACGTGTTCTTTGACCAGCTCCAGTATGTTGAGGCCACCGCAATTCAGGGGTTCGACTTCCAGATCAACCAGATCCTGATGCAGGTAATGAACGAGTACCTCGGTGACCAGCTCACCTACGATGAGGCGATCGATGCCCTCGGCCGTCGGGTGCAGGAAGCGTTTCCGCGAGTAAACGTAGACTAATCCTGGACTGCATAATCGGTGATTCGGGGCACCGCGGGGTGTCTCGAATCACCCGTGCTACGTAACAATCGTGGCAAAGGAGGTTCCATGGCGGCGGACC
>CAZNRF010000333.1:2056-3891 GCA_964575075.1 uncultured Spirochaeta sp.
CTGCCCTTCTTTCTGGCATTTGGTGTGTTCTGGATGTATCCGATCATCAGCACCTTTGTCACCAGTCTTACCAATGAGGATTTCACGCAATTTGGACGAGAGTTCATCGGCCTCGAGAACTATATCCGGGAGATCACCTCGGCAGGGTTCTGGCGGTCGTTCTTCAATACGTGGATCATCTGGCTGCCGAATATCATTCTCCAGCTGGGAACCGCACTGTTCCTGGCGGTAATGCTTACCAACGTCCAGCTTCGGCCCAAGGGCGTGGGTGTATTTCGAGCGATCTTTTTCTTTCCCAACCTGGTTACGGTCGCCTCAATCGCCATTCTGGCGTACGCCGTCTTGGCCTGGCAGTCGGGTGTGCTCAACCAGATCGTTTTTGGCACGGAGCCGGGGGCTCGGGAGAGTTACGTCTTCTGGCTCAACGATCCGATCGCCACGCGGGTGGTGGTGGCGTTGATTCAGACGTGGATGTGGTTCGGCTACACGATGATCCTGTTTATGGCGGGCATCCAGGCGATTCCGCAGTCGTTGTTTGAGGCGTCCATCGTGGATGGGGCCTCGTCGTTTCGTATGTTCCGCTCGATTACGTTGCCGCTGTTAAAGCCGGTCATGGTCTACGTGGTCATTACCTCGCTCATCGGCGGTATGAATATCTTCGACCTGCCGTGGATTCTCACTCGCGGTACCGGTGGGCCCAACCAGAGCCTGAGCACGGTGGTGGTGTATCTGTACAATCGCGCCTTCCGCTTCTATCAGTTGGGCTCGGGAGCAGCGGTATCCTATCTGTTGCTGGTGTTTACCGGCTTCTTCGCGGCGCTCTATCTCAAGTTTATCGGCTTCGGAAAGGAGGATGCGTGATGCTGAAACGACGTATTCAACGGGTCGTACTGTACACGATTCTGGTGACGATCGCCTTTGTGAGTATCGCCCCGTTCTATGTAATGATCGTAAACGCCACCCGAAGCAATCAGGAGATCAACCGGGGCCCTACGCTGATTCCCGGAGAGTCCCTGGAGCGCAACTGGAACAACCTGCTCTATGGGCCGCTTGATCCGGACACGGGGCTCAGGTCCGGCGGCATCAACATCCCCCGGGGCTTTATCAATTCGTTGACTATCGCCCTCAGTGCTACCGTGCTTGCCGCCTATTTCTCGGCGGTCACCGCCTACGGATTCGCGATGTATCGCTTTCCCGGACGAGGGGTGCTGTTTGCCCTGGTCCTGGCGGTCATTATGCTGCCGCCGACGATCATGCTGGTGGGGCTGTTCAAACTGATGATCAGTATCGGCCTCTACGATACCCGCCTTGCACTCATCCTTCCGGCAATCGCGAGTCCATATGTGGTCTTCTTTCTCAGGCAGTACGCCAAAAGCGTGGTCAATCGAAGTCTTCTCGAGGCGGCTCGCATTGACGGTGCCGGAGAATTTCAGATTTTCAATCAGATCGCATTGCCCCTGATGATGCCCGGCGTCGCCACGATGTCCATCTTCACCTTCCTGGCGCAGTGGAATAACTATCTGGTGCCGCTGACGCTCTTAAACAGTCAGGAGAAGTACACCTTGCCGCTGTTGATTCAGCAGCTCAACACCACCACCTACCAGCGCGACTTCGGCGCAATGTATCTCGGAATCGCCCTGAGCGTGGTACCGATCATTATCGCCTTCGCGTTTCTCTCCCGGTATCTGGTGAGCGGCATCAGTTTCGGAGCGGTGAAAGAGTAAGCGTACCGCACAGCAATCAGCGACACACTGGAGAACGATTATGAACAACTCACCGTCAATCACCATCAACGGTCTCCCGCTGGAGGTGTCTACCGAGACACCCTCCGGCCG
>CAZNRF010000334.1:0-2434 GCA_964575075.1 uncultured Spirochaeta sp.
TGCACGCAGATGTTCCAGTTCTCCGATACTGAGCCGGAGGTGTTCTGCAACCAACTGCGAAATGGTATTCCATGTACGATCATCAAACATATTCTTACGTAAAGATATCCCAGAATCACCCTTTTTTCTACCAAAAATGTTGATACTTCATGTTGAACAAACGTTCAACACATTGCCGTCCCGCCACGGCTTGTGGGCTAAGACCCGCCGCGCTATCCTGACCGGCATGGCAGCATTGTCTCTCTCCGGCCCAATCCTGATCGGCGTGATCGTTGCTGCAGCGCTATTTGCTGCGCTTCTGGTGTATCTCTTTGCACGGCTGCGCGATGCCGGTGCCCGCGCGTCCGCCGTGGCAGAGAATACCGCCCTCAAGGAACGGCTCCGGGAACGTACCGCAGAGCGTGACGCGGCGCTGCAGCAGGCCGAGACCGCCCGGGCCGAGGCTGCCGAGCTGCGCAGTCGCGCCGCCGCCGATGCGGAGCGGGTGGCATGGGTTCAGCGCGCTGAGCAATCGCTGCGGGAGACGTTTGAGTCACTCGCATCGCGGACACTCCAACGCAGCACCGAGGCGCTCACCGAGCAGAGTCGATCTCACCTCTCGCAGTTTTCGCAGACGTTGAAAGCCGACTGGAACAGCCAAAAGCTGGAGATCTCCGGTCTGGTGCAGCCGGTCAGTGAGGAACTGAAGAAGCTGGACGCCCACGTCCGCACCCTCGAGGAGAAGCGGCTGGGTGCCTACCAGGGCATTACCGAGCAAATTCAGATGATCTCGCAGCAGTATCGCTCCTTGCAGCAAGCCACCAGCTCTTTGGACCAGGCGCTGCGCGCGCCCAACGTCCGCGGCAAGTGGGGAGAGGTGCAGTTGCGGCGGCTGGTTGAGCTGGCGGGCATGAGCGAGCATGTGGACTTCAGCGAGCAGACCGGTTCGGAATCTTCCCGCGGCCGGCCGGACCTGATCGTTCGGCTTCCATCGGAGGGGATCATGCCCGTGGACGCCAAGGCACCCATGAACGCCTACCTGGAATCGCATGAGGCGGCGTCTCCGGATCTGGCGAGGCAGGCACTTAAGCGGCATGCCGCCGCGTTGCGTGGTCACATTCAGTCCCTGGCAAGTAAGGCGTACTGGAAGCAGTTCGATCGCGCTCCCGATTTCGTGGTGCTCCTGGTACCGTACGAGAGCGGCCTGTCCGCGGCGTTCGGGGCGGACCCGGACCTACTGGAATATGCCCTCGCCAATAAAGTGGTGGTCACCTCCCCGGCGAGTTTTCTTGCGCTCCTGCGGGTGGTAGCCTATGGCTGGATGCAGGTGCGTCTCTCGGAAAACGCCGAGGCGATCTCGCAGGCGGGGCGGGAACTCCTGGAGCGGCTGGGCCCCTTCGCGGAGCATCTTAACAAAGTCGGCGCCGGTCTCAACCAGGCCGCCGACCGCTTTAATGATGCTGCCGGCTCCTTTGAGCGCCGCATACTCCCCACGGCCCGCAAACTCTACCAGTTGGGCGCCGCCGCCGACCCTCCGCCGGAGGTCGACCCCGTGGAAACGCAGAGTAGGAGGATTCAATACGATGAGTGATCCCATAACGGATACCGTAACCGCCCTCAGCCAGGCGCGCCGTGTTGTGGTTTTTACCGGTGCCGGCGTCTCTACCGACTCCGGTATTCCCGACTATCGCGGCAGCGGCGGCCAGTACGAGCGCTACCAACCCGTCTACTACGAACAGTTCCTTTCCTCCGAAGCCAAGCGCATCGAGTACTGGACGCACAAAGCCTCGGTGTGGCCGGCGATGCGCGACGCCTCTCCGGGCCCCGCCCATACCCTGGTGCGGACGCTGGCCGACCGGGGGCGCCTGCAAGGCGTCATCACCCAGAACATCGACGGGCTCCACGAGAAAAGCGGCGTCTCCCCGGAGTTCATCGTCAACCTCCACGGCACCAACCTCGAAATCGAGTGCACTGGGTGTGGTAGGCGTTGGGACGCGCGGGAGTTTCTGGACCCGCTGGCGGAGAAGCTGGGAGTAGAGGCCCCCGGAGCGCCGCGCACCGGGTCCAGTGACACCGCCGGTGCGGGGGTAGAGGGTGACGGTCGGGCCGACGCCGGCGGCCAGTCCGGCACCGGCTCGCCCGAGGCATCGCCTCCCCGGAAGCTCACCGCCGCGGACATACCCGTCTGCCCCGAGTGTGGTAATCTGGTAAAACCGGCCACGGTGATGTTCGGCCAGAGCCTCAGCGGCGGCGAACTGGCGCGGGCGGAGGCGATGCTTTCCGGCTGCGACCTGATGCTGGCCATGGGTTCCACCCTGACGGTGCAACCGGCGGCGAGCATCCCCCTGGTCGCCCGGAACAACGGCGCCAAGCTCGCGATCGTCACCCGCGGAGAGACCCCGCTGGACAACATCGCCGACTACCGCGTGGACGGAGCGCTGGGAGAGTTCGCGGT
>CAZNRF010000334.1:2534-3859 GCA_964575075.1 uncultured Spirochaeta sp.
CCGTTGACGCCGCCCCCACAGCGAGCTATCGTTATGCCATGGCACTCCCGCAGCAGTACGAGCGCTATACCTACCAGGACTATCTCTCGTGGCCCGAGGGTGAGCGGTGGGAGCTGGTTGACGGCGTCGCCTATGCCATGAGCCCCGCCCCCACCACCGGCCACCAACGGATTCTCGGCGAGATATACCGGCAGATCTCCAACTATCTCCTGGACCGCGAGTGTGAGGTGCTTGTGGCGCCCTTCGATCTCAAGCTCTCAGAAGAAGCGGACGACCGGGAGCCCACCGTGCTCCAGCCGGACCTGGCGATCACCTGTCGCCCGGAGACGATCGCGGAACACGGGATTACCGGCGCGCCGGACCTCTGCGTGGAGATCATCTCCCCGGGTTCGGTGATCGCCGACCGTAAACGTAAGTTCGATCTGTACCAGAAGTATGGCGTGGGGGAGTACTGGATCGTGGAGTCCTCCGGCGTGGTGGAAGTGTATCGCCTGGACGCCGCCGGCAGCTACGCCCGAATCGGCGCCTACGGACCGGAGGAAGCGATCTCTCCCGCGGCACTCCCGGGCCTCTCGATCGATCTGAGCCTCGTGTTCCGCGACCGTTCAGCATAGGGCCGGTCTACCACGTCTTCAAATCTTCATAGGTCGAACCATCCGGTCCTGGGGTGCTTTTGATCAGGCTCACCGAATCGAGACGTACCGCCACCGGAGCGCCGAAGGCGTGCTCCTCGAGCGCCACCGCCACCTCGTCTGCTGCGGCGCCGCGGCGAACATAGCCCACGGTGATGTGCGGCGTAAATCGGCGCCGCGGCGCCTCCATGCCCAATGTCTCAAGGGCCGCCGTAACTTCTCCGGCGATCATTGCGATTTCTCCATCATCCGCTACGCCGGCCCATACCACCCGAGGACGCTTCCGGGAAGGGAATACTCCCCAGCGCTGGATCTGAGTTTCCACGGGAAGCGCGCGCTCCACCACCGCCGGGAGGCGTTCGCCGAGCGCACGCTCCACCATTCCGGCGGTGATCGGCCGGGGATCACCGATGAAGTACAGCGTGATGTGGTAATTCTCCCGGGGAATGAGACGGATCGACCGCGACCCGGCGGGGCTGAGTCGAGCGGCCCGCTCGCCCAGGCGCTCCCGTGCGGCCGCCGCCAGGCGCATGCCGACGAAGAGGCGCCGGCCGCGGGCATCGGTGCGTTCACTCATGGGTGACGCTCCGTATGCAGCCCCTTATCGCCTGGTGACATCCCGTGGCTTGATCCGTTTGGAGGGCATCGCTTGGATGAGACTCTGTACCGCGCGGTGGTCCGGCTGCGGCATGT
>CAZNRF010000335.1:0-3840 GCA_964575075.1 uncultured Spirochaeta sp.
GGGGGAGTGGGGCGCCCGGGGCCATCGCCGGCAGAGGGTTCTGTGCTCCACCCACGCAGGGCGCTGTCAGCTTCACCGCCGGGTGGGCGGGATTCCAATCAATGCCGGATTGCCGACGGCCGAGAACGATAACTGTCTCGGCGAGGTCGGAACGAAGCGCGTGGGGAAAGGCGATCCCATCGGCGACACCGGAGGTCGCCAGTGCCTCTCGTTCGAGTGCACGTGCTGCGATCTCCTCGGCGCTCATTCCAGGAATGTGTTCCGCGGCGTACTCCGCAAGCTCGCGGATCGCTTCGTCCTTGGCTGAGGAGGAGAGCACCACCGTCCGGAGCAGCGCCTGTCCATCGGGTATGAGGGGTAAAATCGTTGCGTCCTGGTGCGCCATCATCGGTTATGGTAATACGAAATCGGCCTGAGGGCTACGTCACCGCCTCATCCGTCACGCGGGTGCCGCAGTGGAGTGCCGTACGAGATAGGACAGCAGGTCCGCCCGAGAGGGAATCGTCAGAATAGCCGATCGCGCCTCTTCGCTATTGACGATGCCGGCGATCCCGGCGAGCACCTGCAGATGCGGTCCAGGATTCTCTTTTGGTGACACAACCAAGAATACGATATTGGTCGGCTTCCCATCGATTGATTCGAAATCGATCCCCTGGGGGACGATGCCGACGGCCACAGTGAGGGAGGTAACCGCATCGGAGCGCCCATGGGGTAGCGCCACTCCGTGCTGCATGCCGGTACTCATCGATTGCTCCCGCTCAAAAATCGCCTGGAGCACCGCATCAGCATCGGTGATGCGGCCGGTCTCCACGATCGAGTCTACCAGTTCCCGGATAACCGCGTCTTTGGTGTTACAGCGCATGGAGAGGTGGATGCACCCGATCGGCACATAGCGGTACCAGTCCACCACCGCCCGACTGGCGGATTCCACCAGGTGGCGACGGAGTTCGGTTGGTTTCGAAACGGTACGGATATGGCGGACCCGCTGTTGCAGGCTGAGAATCGACTCATAGACCAGGTTGTTCACCAACGTGACATCATCGCGGCGGCTCGTGAAGTGCAAGCTTTCAGCGGTACTCATCATCGCGATGAAGATCGATTCTTTGCGCATGTGATAGATGCGCTTATCCCGGTCTCCGCGCGCTTCATTCACATAAAACCCCTCACCTTGCATCGTGTTCACGACGTCGGACAACAGAAAATGCGTGAGGTCATGCGAACCGAACTCGAAATCCGTGGTTACCATTTCATCGTCTACTACGTCGCGACGAGTGGTCCGCACATCACTCTGTAACAGCCGATTGAAGATCGGGGGACCGAAGATGGTGGAGACCAGAGTCATGAGAATCGTTACTCCAAACAGCCGGTCGTCAAGCACGCCGGAGCCGATTCCGATCGACGCGATGACCAGGGCCACTTCTCCGCGGGGCACCATCCCAAAGGCAATTCGCGTGGCCCCGGCCCCGGTAAAGCCCAGCGCCAGAGAGGGAGCGCCACACCCGATCAATTTGCTTGCCACCGCCAACGCTCCGAAGAGCAAACCAAAGAGCAGCACCTCCCCGGAGGCGATCACCGTCAGGTTGATCAACATACCGATCACCGTGAAAAAGATCGGATCAAAGAACTGGTGGACCGTCTCGATCTTCTCCTGCACGAGAAACGCGATGTCCGTATTTGCCAGGGATAGCCCCATGACGTAGGCCCCGATGATCATGGCAAGCCCGGCTGCTTCAAAGAGGCCCGCCAGTATCAGGGCTAACCCCAGGGAGAGTACGGCGATCTGCGGGGGGCTTTTCACCGCTTTGAGCAGCGCGCTGATACGCCGGGCAAACACGATACCCAGCGCGGTGAATCCGAGCCACACCCCGATCGCTCGGCCGCCGATCGCCAGCACCTCCCGCCACAACTCCCCGTTCTGTGGGGTTCCCTGCAGCGCGTCAACTCCGAGCACCACCGCGAGCAACGTGATCCCCACCACGTCCTCGATTACCGAGGCGGAGAGAATCGTCACCCCCTCGGGGGCGGCCATTTTGTGGCGCTCGCTCAAGATACGGCCGGTTATATCGATCGAGGTGGCGATCGCCACAACCCCCAGGAAGAGGCTGCGAGGATCGCTCCAGGTGGTACCCACCATGAAGCGCCCCACCAGAATGCCGGCAATGACTGAGAGCGCCGCACCGCTGAGCCCCACTACACTCCCCTTGAGAGCGAAGCGCAGAAACAGCCGAATATCGGTCTGCAACCCCATGAGAAATAAGAGCACGATCGAGGCGATCACCGCAAAGCCGTAGAGCTCCGGTGAAATGGAGAGCACGTTGGCGGCTCGCGGAAACAACCCTTCGGGATAGCCGGGAAACGCGATCGCCCCGAAGGCGTAGGGGCCGATGACAATGCCGGCGAAGAGCTCCCCCAGGATCAGCGGAATCTTGAGCCACTTGGCCAGGCGGGTGCCGAAGTAACCGGCAAACAGAATTACTCCGATCTGAAAGGCGAGCACCGTCATGCGATGCTCCAGACTGTGGCCCGCATCTACGCCGGAGGCGGTAGTCTCCGCCGCCAGGGCCACGGTGGCGGTACATACGCCGAGACCAATGGCGAGGATGAGTGCCTTCGGCCGGAAGCGAGAGGCCCTGGTCATGTGGGAGGGCGCGATCAACGGAGATACCCCGGTCACCGCAGAGGCCCCACTGCGGCGGATGGCTCCATCCCGCGATCCCACGCTACCCAGTTGATCAATCCTATCTTTCACCGGCACATCCTTGCCCAAGAGAGTACTCACGGACGTGCCCAACCGCAACCAGGACCACCGACGATTGACCAGTCTGAGCCGTGGGTCTATCAAACGATTTGACGTTTTTACGATCGCGTGATTAGGCTTGTATGGTAGGTAAGTGCTTGTGGGCTTACCTGCCTGGGAACGGGCCTACCCACCCACACGTCAGAACGGCCCGGTGATGTAACCCGAAAGGGGAAAACAAATGAAACACAAAAAACTCGCGTTTGCGGCCGTGGTGACGGCAGGTCTGCTCGTGCTCGGAGGTTGCTCACCCTCTGATGAAGCAAGCGATGATTCCGGCGGATCTACCGACGGCGAACCGGCGCAAGCCTCGTACACGGACAACCCGTACACCGAGGGTGAAGATCTTTCTGGCGCTACGGTGAACATCTTCGGCGCCTTTGTGGACACCGATGCCGCGCGTTTTGAGGCCAGTATGGAGCCATTTGAAGAAGAGACCGGCATTGAGATCGAGTATGAGGGATCCGGCGACTTTGAGTCACTGATCACCGTACGAACCGAAGGCGGAGACCCGCCGGATATTGCGGCGTTCCCGCAGCCGGGTCTGATGCAGGACATGGTAGATCGCGGTAACGTGGTTGATGTGAGCTCCTTTATGGATATGGACTATCTGCAGGAGCAGTACGACCAGAGCTGGATCGACCTGTCTGACTACAACGACATCATCGCCGGTGTGTGGTATCGCGCCAGCGTGAAATCCCTCGTGTGGTATCCGGTACCGGAGTTTTCTGAAGCCGGCTATGAGGTTCCCGAAACGTGGGATGAAATGATCGAGCTCAGCGAGCAAATGGTAGAAGACGGTAACACACCGTGGACAATCGGTATGGAATCATCCGGCGCTACCGGTTGGGTGGCCACCGACTGGTTGGAGGACATTATGCTCCGCCTGCATCCCCCTGAGGTATACGACCGTTGGGTCACCGGGGACTTGGAGTTCGACTCTCCGGAAGTCCGCGAAGCGATGGAATACATGGAAGAAATCTGGATGAACTCGGACTTTGTCCGCGGTGGCACGGAGTCGATCCTCACGGTACCGTTTGGTG
>CAZNRF010000336.1:0-3810 GCA_964575075.1 uncultured Spirochaeta sp.
TCACCCTTCCCACCGGTAACCAGATGATGGGTACCCTGACGCACAAGATCATTGAACGCATCGCTCGGGAGCACGCGAGGGAGGGGATCCTCCCGGAAAACTCCGGCACGATCGCGGCAGCGCTCTTTGATGACCTTGTGCCGCAGATGGCCGCGGAGCTTGTGCAGCCGGGGCGCAACCTCGCCCGGCGCCGGTACAAAGAGATTGTCGTGGCAACCGTGACAGCCCTGCGAGAGGTGATTCACCGCCTCGGTCTCACCGTGAGACAGGTAGAGACGATTATGGAAGCGCCCTGGGAGCTTGCCCTCCACGCTGACGGCAGCACGACATCCGTTACCTTTCGCGGCCCCGCGGATATGGAACTCGCCGATGAAGCGGGGAATCCGTTTGTGCTCGACCTCAAGTATTCCTATGCCGAGACGTTTTATACCGAACTGGTGTCCACCGGTTCCGCGCTGCAGCTGGCCTCCTACGCGTGGCTCATAGAACGCCGCACCGAGCGGAAAACGATCGGCAGCGGATACTTTCTGCTCCCCCGACGAACGCTTATCACCGACAGTCCCCGGGCGGGAAATGACGCCGTGGCCTCAGAGCGTACCCTCGAGGAGATCTGGCGCCGGGGAGAACGCTCTACCATCGAGGCGCTCAACCGGCTGCACACGGAGGGGATCGTGGAAATAACGGGACTCCCGGAAGCGGAAGACGACCAGGCAGCCGAGCGTCGCAGACAGACCATGGAGGAATCCGGCGGCCTGTATCTGGAACCGCCGTGCAAATTCTGCGACTACGGCGTGATCTGCGGGTACCGTCGGGGGAACCTATGAAACAGACAGCCCACCTGCTGGATTCGATCGAGGTAATCAGCGCCTCCGCCGGTACCGGAAAGACCTACCGTCTCACTGAACGGATCGTGGAGGCGGTGCGCGGTGGCGTGGAACCGGAACGGATCATGGCCACCACCTTCACCGTCAAAGCGGCCGCCGAGCTGCGCGGACGAGTTCGGGAATCGCTGGCCAGTGAAGGGTACCCGGAGCTGGGCGCGCGGGTCTCCGACGCGTACATCGGTACCGTCCACAGTCTCTGTTTTCGCCTGCTCACCGAATATGCGATCCACGCGGGAATCTCCCCCAATGTCGACGTGCTGCCGGACGCAGATGCCGATCGGATCTTCAACATCGCGGTGGCTACCGCGATCGACAGCGTCGCCGTAGCGCTCGAACCGCCGGCGCGGCGCATGGGACGCACCGGGGAGGGGTCCGGATACGGTAAAGAGCCGGACTGGCGGGATGACGTTCGCACCATCGTTGGAGCGGCGTGGGCCAACGGAATGACCGCCGCGGATCTGCGGGCTCAGGCGGCGGAGGCCGTGACCATGTGGGAAACGACCGTCTCCACGCCCGGTGTTCCACCGAGCACCGCGGACCTTATCGCGGCAGTCACCACGGCGGTGAACCAACTCACGACGATTGCCGCCCCCTTCAAAGGCACCCAGCGGGTCACCGAGATGTTGCAACAGGTTCTCACCGACCTCGCCGGAGGACGCTCCATTCCCTGGAAAACCTGGGTAGAACTGGCTACCGCCGAGCCAAACCGTGACGCCGACGGCGTTCTCGACCCCGTCCATCGCATCGCGCGCCGCGTCGGTGAGACGCCGGAGTTTCTGGCAGACTTGCGGACGATGGTGGAGGGCGTATACACCTGCGCCGCCGACGCCCTCGACCAATTTACCGAGTACAAACGCGACCGCGGCATCACCGACTACAATGACCTCGAGGCGTCCCTTGTGCGTCTGCTTACCGACAATAATGAGGTGCAGCAGGGCATCCGCGAACGGATCGATATCGTCATGGTTGACGAGTTTCAGGATACCAGCCCCATGCAGCTCGCGCTCTTTTTGCAACTGCACCGCGTGGTGGGCCGTTCCGTCTGGGTTGGTGACCCCAAGCAGGCGATCTACGGGTTTCGCGGTACCGACCCCTCCTTGATGACGCGCATCGCCGATCTCCTCGATAGTCGGGAAACGCTGTCACACTCCTGGCGCTCAAAACAGGCGATCCTCGACCTTACCAACGCACTCTTCACGCAGACCCTGCATGACACGCCCAGAGAGAAGATCGAACTGACGCTGCCGTATCAGCGCGCAACGGAGGGGAGGGGAGGCAACGTATCGGCGTGGTACCTCGACGGCAAAAACAAGGGTGACGACGCAGACGCAGTTGCCACGGGAGTCGCGGCGTTTCTCGAAGCGGAACCGGAGCGTACCGCCGGGGATATCGCCATCCTGTGCCAGAGCAACAACCACTGCACCCAGGTTGCCGCAGCCCTCGGCCATCGGGGGATTCGTGCCTCCGTCTCCGCGGGGCTTCTCATTGAAACTCGCGAGGCGCAGATTCTCCTTGCCGCATTGCGCTACCTTGCCGACACAAACGATACCCTCGCGCTCACCGAGCTCATGGTACTCCTGTCACCGGAAGCGGGAGGTGTACCGGAACTCATTACCACCCCGGACAACACGATCGCCGCGTGGCGAGCAGATCCGGTTCCCGCGGAGCTCGCCGGCATCGGGGAGCGGGGAGATCGGTTGTCGATCGCCGAGGCGACAGACGCGGCTATCGCGGTAACCGACCTCATGCGCCGCGTGTCAGGGTGGTCCCGGCCCGACGTCCGCCGGGCCAACGTCGAAACGCTCCGGGGACTGGCGGAAGAATACGAAGAGCTGCAGCGCGCCGCGCGCGCTCCCGCGTCTCTTCACGGCTTTGTGGCGTACGTCCGTGAGGCTAAAACGGGCCAGGCCCAAGGAAGCGGTCCGGACAGCTGCGTGGTCACCACCTATCACGGCGCAAAAGGGTTGGAGTGGCCGATAGTCATCCTCGCGGAACTGGACAAAACCTTTGACGACACCCTCTTTGGCGTCCACACCGTCCCGGCGGACCACTTTGATCCGGAACACCCGCTTGCCAACCGGCGTATCCATTACTGGCCGTGGCCCTTCGGTTCCAAAAAGAAGTTTCCCCACCTCAACGAGATCCTGGCAGCCACCCCGCTGCAGCAGCAGATCACCTCCGCCCAGCACGATGAGAGCGTCCGGCTTCTGTACGTCGGCTCCACCCGGGCCAAAGACCACCTCATCTTTGCGCTTCGCAACCGTCGGAAAGACAACCTGGGAAAACCCAGCGACGGATGGCTCCAGCGCCTGGTCGCCCGCACCGGTACACCGCTGATCTCCTGGCCCGCACAGGAAGGCTCTCTGCCGCTGCCCATCGGAACGCAAACGGTTCCGGTGGACATAGCCGTGTACACTCCCGGAGAAGGGACGGAGGACTCGAACGGGCAGAGCGACGCCGGGCGAATCACACCACCTCTGCTGCCGATCCGTCCTGATCCGGGCGACCGTGGAAATACCGCGTCCCGGCATCTCCCCCGGTCAATCGTCCCCAGCCACACCACCGACGACCCCACCCCATACCACGCGACCGAGGTTGCACCGATCGGCTCGCCCATTACGGTTCCCTTTCCACCACCGAGCACCGATCCCGACACCACCGCCCTCGGAACCGCCGTACACGCCGTTTTTGCCGCATCTCCGGTCCACCGCCTTCCGGGAAAGACCGCGGATATTCTGCGCCGCTGGGACATCGGAGGTGAGACGGCACACGCGATCGCGGAACCCATCGCCGACGCCGTCGACGCCCTGGAAACATTTCTGAGAGCCCGCTACACCGTCACCACGATCCACCGCGAGTGGCCCGTCTCGCTCCGCTTTGACAACGGTCAGGAGATGCACGGCTGGATCGACCTCGTCGTGCAAAC
>CAZNRF010000337.1:0-3799 GCA_964575075.1 uncultured Spirochaeta sp.
GCGCCGATGGTACTGCCGCATGGTGGGAGAGTAGGTCGTCGCCAGACGTTTTTTTATGCCCGTGTGAAGGTCGTATTCTGGTGCGGAGTCCATAGGTTTGCTATAATTGGCTACCGTGAAGGATCGAACCGTCGAGCAGGCAACCGGTCAGACCGAATCCGATCGATTAGCCAAACTCTCTTCATATAAGATCTTGGATACTCCCCAGGAACAGGAATTTGATGATGTCGCAGAACTCGCGGCGCATATCGGTTCCGCGCCTGTGGCCTATATTGGATTTCTTACGTCCACTGAGCAGTGGTTTAAGGCGACCGTGGGGTTCTCCCTTGATCGCGTGCCGCTTGGACACACCTACTGCCAGCAGATTCTCCGAAGTGGAGAACCCCTGGTTATTCCAGACACGCGTGCGAATGACGCGTTTAGACTGCCTGCTGGTATTCCCGAAATGGAAGATATGTCAGAGCGGGTTCTGCGTGAGATTCGGTTATATGTTGGGGTTCCGATCAGTTCTGAGGATGGCCATGTTCTTGGGACGCTTTGCGTCGTGGATTACGAGCCTCGTGAAGAGATCCCTGACTCTGTTGTGACAATGCTTGAGAAACTCGCGCGTCAGGTCAGCGGGCAATTGGAGCTGCGGCGCGCGAACCGCCTTCTGTATAACGAACGTGATATGTTCTCCGTGCTCTTTGAAGCGGCGCCGGCTCCTTTGGTTCTGGTGAAGGAAGGACGGATCGTGCGAGCGAACTATGCGTTCGCGGTGATGGTGACGCATGAAGAGACGACCGGTTTGGAAGACCGGGAAGTGTCGTCGTTTTTTGAGGAACTTCCGGACTCGAGTGATGAAGGATTTCGGACGGAAGTTCGTGACGAGCTGGGAGGTACCCGGCCGGTACTTGCATATGTGACGCGGTTGCGCTCCGGCGAGGGGGTATTCGATCTCGTGGCCGTGAACGACATCAGCGACCGCATTGAGAAAGAGCGAGTACTCACGGAGCAACGGCAGAAGGCGGAAAATGCAAATCGCATTAAGGATACCTTCCTGTCACTGGTCTCTCATGATTTGAAGTCGCCGTTGTCAGGCATTTTTACCATGTTGGATCTACTCTCAAAAGCATCCGACTCATTCTCACCGGAGGAGTTGCAGGAGACGATCTACGAGATGCGCACGTCGGCATCAGTCCTGGTAGAGATGATCAACCAACTGTTAAACATCCATCGGCTGCAGAGTGGCCATGTTGAGCTCGATCTCGAGCCCGTATCGCTGAAGGCGGTGTGCGAGCAAGTAACCCTGACATTACGAAGCCAATTCACCGAAAAGCAGGTGTACCTCGACGTGGATATACCGGATGACGTCCGCATTGTAGCGGATGCCGGTCTGTTGAGAGAGGCGGTGTTTAATTTGGTGAGTAATGCCGCAAAATTTTCAGAACCGCATGGACGCGTACGGGTGTGGGCTCGCGGGAGAAGGATCGCAGTAGAAGATGATGGTGATGGGGTAGCAGAAGAAGATCGGCCGGACCTGTTCCGTCATGAAGTAAAGACCAGCCGTCCCGGGTCCGCGGGCGAGCGGGGTACCGGCCTCGGGTTGCCTTTGGTAGCGGATATCATGCACGCTCACGGCGGCCACGTCTTCCTGGATGAGGAATATCGTGGTGGCGCGCGGTTTGTCCTGGAGTTTCCCGAGTTCCTTCCCCCCGATTCAGATTGGAATACCTAAAAAAACCCCCGGAAATCATATCTTCCGGGGGTTTTTTGGTATGAGAAGCGGCGAAGTGCGCCGTTGCGCACCCACCACTCGTCACCGGTCGTACGGATCGCTATCCGTTTCCGCTCGGCATACTTTTACTCTTCAGACTCATCTGCAAGCTTCTGTAGATCCTCAAACCGACGCTTGTTGTCGTCCTGCGCCAAGCTCTGCAAGCGCTCGGCTTCCTCCGGCTTGGCGAGTTCCAGTGCTCGGTAGCGAATCTCCGCGCCGGTATAAACCTTGAAGTCCACGGTCTTCTCGGGCGTTTCCCAGGTGAAAGGATTCTCGCCCACCAGCTCGTTTGCCGGGTTGTACCGGTACAGCGGCCAGTAGCCGGACAGTGATGCATTCTTGGACTGCTTCACGGAGTTCTTCATATCGTATCCGTGAGCGATACAGGGGCTGTACGCCATGATAATCGAAGGACCATCGTACGCCTCAGCCTCAGTAATCGCCCGCAGTACCTGCTCTCTGTCCTGGGCCATGTTCACGCTCGCCACGTACACGTGACCGTAGGTGGTCATCATGAGCCCGAGATTCTTCTTTCCGGTTTTCTTACCGTCTGCGGCGAACTTCGCAATAGCTCCACGAGGCGTTGCCTTGGAGGATTGTCCGCCGGTGTTTGAGTAGACTTCAGTGTCCATCACCAACACATTGACGTTCTTCTGCTGTGCCATTACGTGGTCCAGACCACCATAGCCAATATCGTACGCCCATCCATCACCGCCGAAAATCCACACGGATTTCTCGATCAGGTAGTCTCCCAGCTCGATAATCTTGGCAATGATCGGCTTGGTCTCGGTCGTGGCGTTCTTGGCTGCCGCCGGAAGCAGAGACCGGGTCTTTTCGGCCGCCTCTTTCGCTTCGCGACTGACACTCTTCCACAGGTCCAGGTTCTTCTTCAGCGCCGCAGTGAGCTCTCCGGAGGTACCTTTCTCCAACAGATTCTCGATGTTCGACTTGAGCTGGTTGCGATTACTGTCAACAGCCAGGCGCATCCCGAACCCATACTCAGCGTTATCCTCAAAGAGGCTGTTCGCCCAGACCGGTCCGTACCCTTTGCTGTCGGTGGTATAGGGAACGGCTGGGAACGTACCGCCATAGATGGAAGAACAACCCGTGGCGTTGGCGATCATCATTCGATCCCCGTAGAGTTGCGCGATGAGGTGTACATACGGAACCTCACCACAACCCATGCAGCTTCCGGGATACTCGAAGTAGGGCTCATCCCACTGTACATCGAGATTGGCTACCAGATCGCTCTTGGACGCCCACTTGGTAATCACCGGGCCGGGTCGGCCACCCTGCTCCACGCGTTTGGTCCCGCTGGGAATCCGACCGTCGATCGGCATCTCGCTGACGGAAATGTTGTCGCCTTTCATGCGCCAAATCGGATCAACGATCTTCTTGGCGAAGTCACTGGCATCGTCGGGAACCAGTTTGATCATATCCGCGGATATCTCGGCCTTCTTGGGTACCGGAACCTCGTTGACCGCATCGGCGGACATATCGATCGCCTTCCAGTTCATCTCGACGATCTCACGCCCCTTCTTGGCAAACTGCTTTTCAACGTATTTCTTGACGAGTTCCAGCGCCTTGTCAGGATCGATCACCTTTGCAAGTTTGAAGAACGCTACCTGCATAACCGTGTTGATCCGGTTGCCGAGGCCCGCTTCCTTTGCAATCTTGAAGGCGTCCACCGCATACACTTTGACGTTCTTCTTGATGATCTCGTCCTGCATCTCTTTGGTGAACGTGTTGAACACATTCTGCGGGTCTTCAGAGGTGTTGATCAGGAACGTACCGCCGTCGGCGATTCCTTCGAGGATGTCAAAGCGTCCGATGCATTGAGGACGGTGCAGTGCGTTGCAATCGCTGGTGGTGAGGAGATACTCCGATTGGATCGGCTTATCACCAAATCGCAAATGGCTCACCGTGTATCCACCGGCCTTGTTGGCGTCATAGCTGAAGTATGCCTGCACGTCCTTGTCCGTTTCGGCGCCGATGAGCTTAATGGAGCTCTTATTTGCGCTCACCGTTCCGTCGTATCCC
>CAZNRF010000338.1:0-3793 GCA_964575075.1 uncultured Spirochaeta sp.
GTCTTCGTGAATTGCCGGTAGTTGGGCAACAAGCCCGGTTGTATAGTGTCGGCCTGCGCTTCCGCTAACTGTTGAATCGCCTGACCCGATCATCATCTCGATCAGATAAGAAAGCAATCGTGTGTTGGATGTGAGAACCGCGGCCGCCGAGTCTTCCAAGACAGGTGTCCAATACAGCAGCCCCACTTGGCTAAAAATGGTCCCACTACTCAGTATTTGGGGACTGAACCCACTAGTAGTACGTTCGGGCCACGTCACCCCCGGCCGAAAGTAGTAGTCGGTATTCTGCGGACGGGAGTTCTGCTTACCCGTCTTGGGGTCAACGAAGTTCTTGATCTCCTCCCCTTCCCGCTCCCAGTTCACCACCAGGTGGATGTCGCTATAGTACGGGCTGTACTCCCCGCCCTTGGCGAAGGGCGCCCAGCCCTTGCCCTGGTGGGTGCGGCGACGGCACCACGCCTGGAATCCCTCCAGGTCCTCCCGCCAGTCCGGCGCGCCGGCGAGCCCCGGGTCCAGCCGCCGGGCGGGATCAACCTCCCACCACGCCCGGACAAAGCGGAAGTCGTCCGCCGTCGCCAGCCCCTGCTTGACCGTCCGCCCCTCGCTCTCAAAGGGCGGGAGCTTCACAAAGAGGTCGCGGATCTCGTCGTCCACCCAGTAGGCAAAGGGCGTGTTGGGCACCTTGGAGAACACCGCCGGGTCAACGGTGAAGGTGCGCTCGGGTGCGGTATGCCCGGGCCTGTGGGCGGCACCGGGGGGGGGGGGGGCGTCGGCTTGGTCGGTGGCTTTGGGCAGGCGGTCGAAGGTGGTCATTCGCGGTACTCCCTATTGCGTAGCACTGCCGTGCGCCCGCTTGAACAGCTCAATCAGATATTCCCGGTGATTTGCGATGTCTTCGTGGGTTAGAACCAGTCGGTATCGCCCGTGGCCGTACTCATTGTAGTTCAGCTCCCGGTCATCGAGTTCGGCGTCGATATCCTCGGATCGGGACAACTTTATCTCAGCCACAACGCGTTTCTTTTGCGCTTTGAAGATGACAAAGTTGTCGGGAACACCGTCCCGGGCAAGGCCGATGTAAAACTTGTTGTACTTGAGCTCCACCGTGTTGTCGAACTCGTGAATCATCTCCAAGAGCGTGTCTACATCGGCAACGGTCTTCTTGCTTCCCCGCTGTTCCTCCCAGTAAGCGCGATCGGTAACCTCGGCAACCTCCTCATCGTCGTCAATCTCTCCGATCTGCGTCTGGTCAAGAACCTTGGTAAAGACGAGACCAATCTCATCGCCGTGCTGGAGCGCGGTAAGACGCAACGCCACAATTGGAATGGCGCCGTTGAATAGAGAAATCACGTTGAGAAAGCGACTGGTTATGTCTTCGGCAATGATGACCGCAACGTGATCGTATTGGCGGTACCGTTTGCGCTCGATATCCCAGTATTCGATCGTGCGAATGATGTGGCTGGGGTCGGTCTGCCCCAGCTGCAGTTCCACCTCGTATCGCCGCGGCGCGTCTGCATCCTGAAAAAGCAGATCCAACCGCCCGGCGGTTGGCTGTCGCCGCTCCTTGTCCTTGAGGATCAGGTCTCCCAGGCCGAGGATTCTCGGATTGGCGGCAATCTGATCCTGAACCCACTTCTCATTGAACTGAGAATGATTCTTGAGGTTGATCTGTTCAAAGTTGGTATAGGTTGGCATGTCAGGTTTCCTTTGTTTTGACGTCATCATTCGTTGATGATATGGTTTCATCAATCCGGGTATCCGGAGGGGGAAGGTTTATAGGCCTTTGGCAGCCCCGTTGGGGCTGTTTTTTTGTGTCCCAAACAGTTCCCATCATTGCCGACTCGCTCCTTCATCGGCCTGCAGATACCGTTTCAGGTGGTTGAACTGCCCGTGGGGTATCACCTTGTCATGCTGCAACATGCCCACCAAGCTGTCAGCGGGAAGCTCGTGGGCCTCTGCGGTGTGTACAATCTTTGCCTCCGTACGCGGAGTGTCCTGTACCAGACGCCGGTACGCGTCCGGCGGGATCAACGTCTCCCGGGCAAAGCGGTCCGCTTCCTCCTCAAGAACCCCCGTTGCCTCCGGGGTCTCCAGAATCTGGCGATCCCGGTGAAGCAGAATATGACCCACCTCATGGAAAAACGAGAACCAGAGGTGATCCGCCGTCTTGAAGCGCATCGTCAGCGCCAGGACCGCCTTGTTGCGCCGGGGCCAGAACGCCGCCCCGCTGAGCCGGCTCTTGTCGGTCGCCGGCTCCACGATGAGAGCGACCCCTGCATCTTTCAGTTTATCCGTAGCCAGTTGGAGAAGATCATCCGGGTCCCGGTGCAGATTCTGCCGTACCGCTTGTACGGCGGCTTCCATCTTGTCCCGGTTGTAGGGGGCAAGGTCCCACACTTCCGCGCGGATCTCGCAAATCCTGATGTACGCAGCTTGAGATTTCCGGGAGGCGCCCAACGACGGAGACTCCCGAAACTGAGCCGCCGGAATGTTATGAACTTCCTCCCACTCTTCGATGCCGCTGACACCGAAGAACGACAGCAGTTCAGAAACGGTTTCACCGTTTATGCGCGGTTGCGTGATGAATCCGCGCTCGCGCAGATCTTTGAGGGGGAACTCCCGTGCCCAGTCGGTGTGGGTTCCCTCCTGCCGGCTGCGTTCCTGCTTGGCAACCCAGAGGCGGTGAGCGGTATCGAGGTTGAGCCACAGCCGGGCGCTCCCGCCAAGGATACGCTCCGCCGCCAGGGCCATCGCTGTAGACATGCCTACTTTACCCGACACCAGTTGACTCAGGTGCTTTTCGGAAATACCTGCCCGCCGGGCAAACTCCGATTGGGTGAGCTCCTGAGCCTCGAGCGCCTCGAGGAGGTATTCCCCGGGATGTTCCGTTTCTTCCAGCTGAGCATAGATCGGCTGATCAGCCATGATAATCCTCCACGGTAACGATCTGAACGGACCGGACGTTGCCCTTATCTACCCCGCCATCTCCAAGGAGGGGCACCGGTTCATCCGCCGGCTCCAGGACGATGCGTAGCCCCTTGTGAACGACGACGCCGTAGGTCGGTTCTTTGTAGCCGGACAACAGGTGAAGCCGCGGAGGCGGCGTGTGGGGGATGTCCGATAGCCTCTCGGCCTCCATAAGTACACGGACTCGCCGATGAAGCTGCCGTGCAGCAGCATCGCCAAACTGTTTCCTGGCCGCCTTCTCTTCCTCGCATAGTCGTCTGGTCTTCTCGTTCGCGTATGTTACCTTCATGGTAAATATATCTCTCTTTACCTTTCTGGTAAACCCTTTTTCCTCACTACATACGCCGCTGTTTCAACCATCGCGTTGAGGACCCCAAACCCGAGGTCCGCCATAACCACCGGCTCGCCGTCCTGCAGGAGCACCTCTTCCCGCCACTTTTTGTAGGTGGAGAGGAAAAACCCGGTGCGACTGGTGATCGCCGCGAGGTAACCGCCAGGCTTGAGACGGTGGAGGAAGGACTCGGTGAAGGCGGCGTAGAGATCGTTCTTGGTCCGGGGGTAATGGGTCTCGATATACTTCTTGGCGTCCTTGGCGCTCTCACCAAAGGGGGGATTCATGAGGACCACGTCGTAGCGCTCCCGCAGGAGGTCCACAAAGGCGAGGCCCGCCTCGGTGTCATCCGCAAAGAGGCTGCGCTGGTAGGCGGCTGTATCGGTGGCGTGAGTGCGGATGTACTCCCGCAGTGCCCTGTCCAGCCGCGTCTCCAGCTCCTCCCCGTTGCCGTCGCAGGACGTGCTGCCGGCCCCGTAGGTAGCCGAGAGGCCTTCC
>CAZNRF010000339.1:0-3785 GCA_964575075.1 uncultured Spirochaeta sp.
AAGACACCAGGATTTGCGGGATACCGAATGAAATCATCAAGCCCTGACTCGAGCGCTACGATGACTTCTGACTGACGTTCCGCACCCACGTATACCACGATCGGCATCGCTGACCACCCCCGCTCACGGAGAACAGCCTTCACTTGACTGTAAAAGACTATTCCGCTCGACTCACCAAGGGGATGCTCAATAACAACCAGAGATGGCACGTACTCTGTGAGAAACGTGAGCGCGGACGAGGGCGAATCCTCGAGGTGAACCGTAAACCCTTCCGGGCCTAGTTCATGGACTACCTGCATACGGATATCTGGCTTTTGGGCAACGACCAGCGCCACCCCGAGGTTGCTCACGAAACTCTCCTCTTATCCGAAGCGACCGGAAATGTACGCCTCGGTTTGTTCATTCTCAGGATTGAAGAAAATGTCTTTAGTCTCGCCGGCCTCTATAACCACGCCGTTGAGGAAAAAGGCTGTCTGATCAGCTACGCGCCCAGCTTGCTGCATATTGTGTGTGACGATAACGATGGTGTAGTTTTTCTTCAGATCAGAGAGCAGGTCTTCGATTTTCGCCGTAGACACCAGATCGAGGGCACTTGTCGGTTCATCCATGAGGATTACATCCGGTTCGACGGCAATCGCTCGGGCAATGCACAGGCGTTGTTGCTGACCGCCGGAGAGGCCGAGCGCGGGTTCATCCAGCCGATCCTTCACCTCTTCCCATAGGGCGGCCTGGCGCAGACTCATCTCAGCAGTCTCTTGCAGTACCGATTTGGTCCGCACTCCATGCACCCGCGGGCCGTAGGCAACATTGTCAAATACCGACATGGGAAAAGGGTTGGGCTTCTGAAATACCATCCCGATACGCTTGCGCAACTCGATCACGTCATACTCGGAATACACATCGTGGCCATCGTAGGTCACAGTTCCGTGAATCGTCACCGAATCGATGATATCGTTCATTCGATTCAAGACCCTGAGAAACGTCGACTTACCGCAGCCCGACGGGCCGATAAGAGCGGTCGCCTGATTGGTCGGTATGAGAAGCGAGACGGAATCCAACGCCTGGAAATCCCCATAGTACAGTGACAAGTCGGAAACCTCGATTTTAACACTTGTGTCCTTTGTATCTTTCGGGGCATGTTGCGTCATGAGGTGCGCACTCCTGAGTTGAGTTGATTTATGAGTCTCCGGGCGGTAGTGTTGACGATCAGAACGATCAACACGAGGATCGTGGCTGTGGCGAAGGCGTTCGGAATGGAAATCGTTTCGCGTACGAGAAGATACAGATGAACAGACAGAACCCGGAGCGGTGAGTTGAGACTGCTGAGCAAGGACAAGTTGCTGCCCATCGTAAAGAGCACCGCGGCAGTTTCACCAACCGCACGCCCGATTCCGAGAATTACCCCGGTAAGGATTCCCGGCACGGCGCTGGGAAGCACCACCCGAAAAATCGTTTGCATCTTGGTCGCACCAAGGGCTAAGCTCCCTTCTCGGTGAGACGCAGGAACACTGAGCAACGCTTCCTCAGCTGTCCTGACGATGGTCGGGAGTATCATCAGCGTCAACGTGAACGATCCGGCCAGCAGGCCGGTCTGCAGGCCAAGCGCCTGGCTGAAGAACACCAACCCAAATAGTCCGAAGATAATCGAAGGAACCCCTGCCAGCGTGTCCGTACCAATTCTGAGCAGCATCAGCAATCGGCCTTGCTTGGCGTATTCGACGAGATATATCGCCGCAGCGACACCGATTGGCGTTGCGATTAGCACGACAAAGACGATGACCGCCAGCGTGTTCAGAATAATCGTGCTTATACCGCCTACCTCTCCCGCGCGGCTGGGAGGCTCCCACAGGAACGAGGGACGAAGATTCGCCGAGTGGCGCACATGCTGGATCTCGAGGATGGGGATATCGAGTCTGAGCGTCTCAGGGCGGCGGAGTAGTGCGGCAGCCCCCGGCGTTTCCCGAAGTATGTCTTCCACGGCCTCCACCGACGGAGCCGACGCGCCGGATTGCGGAGAAGTATCACCGGAAAACGCGTTCTGCGCGGACCGGTATGCCGAGGGCACGTCCTCCGACAAATAAATCCTAGTAATCGGGGCGCTGGTCGTACCGGTAGGTGTGCTCGCGTTGCGGGAAACATCACTCCAGTTTTCGATTACCCCTCGGAATACGTCTGATATCTGCTCTTCTTCGATGCTTCTCAGCCGCCGGCCGTCGATGAGGTCTGTTACTGAAGGATTAACAGCGACGCTGTATTGCCGGATCGGTACCACGCGCCCACCGTCTACTTCGGACGCCATCTCAGCCGGGACGATTACCACCGCCCCTGAAGATTGTTCGAGATGCGCCCGGATATCGTCCACAGATCGTACCCCGGCGGCGCTCTCGAGAAAGCCGGTATCCGCGAGAACGAGATAGTCAGCAACGGCATCTGTGAACCGAGAATCTCCGTTCCATACAGCCGCATCGACGACGCGATTCTGCCCGGTAAGAAATCCCCAGTAGTTGTTTTCTCCGGAATAGATATCGCGCACCTCGTCGTAGGCCAGGTCGCGTGCTCGTAACGATCGATTGACGAGAACCGATAGTTGCACATCAGGATACTCGTCGCCCACGGTAACGATCTCGTCGGCAACCGATGCCACGGGATCCCGCTCAATCGAGCGGGTGTAGAACCCATTGATCAGGATATAGCCGATGATCAGGATGAGCATCGTGAGCGTAATTCCGGCGGCCACCCACAGACCGCTCTTGGCGATCCGATTCCACCGCCGAACCAGCACCGTGTGCCGGCTTCGCGGTACTGCGGGACGTCTCACGAGGCTACCCTCATCTTAGATCGAAGCATGAGAATCTGTACTACCGAGTTGATCGCCAAAATGAACATGAACAACACGATCGCGATGGTGAATAGGGCAACCCGGTGATCCCCGCCGGCGTACCCCATATCGTTTATGATTGCCATCGTGAGCGTGCGCACGCGGGAGTACACGCCGTCGGTGGGCATAGTGGGCTGATTTCCGGCGACCATAAGCACCGCGAGTGTCTCCCCCACAGCCCGGCCGGTCCCCAGGAGTATACCGGTAATGATGCCGCGCCGGGCGCCCGGTACGAGAACCCGAGAGATCGTCTGCCAATGGGTGGACCCCAGGGCAATACTGGCCTCAGCGTACTCGCGTGGCACGGACCGCACCGAGACCTCGGTGATGTTGATGATCGTCGGGAGCGTCATGATCGCCAGAATGCACATGGCGGAAAACGCGTTATAGTTGACGATCGGATCCGGCACGTTTCTCAGAAAGAATCCGATCATCATCACGCCGAAGAAGCCGTACACCACGGACGGTATCCCGGCCAGTACTTCCGTAGCGGAGCGCAGTATTTCACCCCAGCGCCCTTTTGCTACCTCCGCAATAAACACCCCGGCGGCGACTCCAATAGGAACCGCCATAATCAGCGCGCCGGCGGTAACCATGAGGGATGCGACGATAAACGGGGCGATTCCATAATCGGGGGGATTTCCGATCGGATACCACTCCGTGCCGAAGAGAAACTCGATGAGTGTCGGCGGCGTGTTGCCGTCTAATGACCGGAAGAAAAGGGGTATCCCTTCTTGGAACACAAAGACGGTGATAAACACGACGCTCAGCGCTGAGATAGCTGCACAAGAGAGAAACACGGACTTCCCCGCAGACTCAAAGATCGCTCGTGGCTTCACCGGTAACCTCCATCCACCAGCATCGTTACCGGACCGGAAGGAACCCGACGTCCCGGACGATATCCTGC
>CAZNRF010000340.1:0-3761 GCA_964575075.1 uncultured Spirochaeta sp.
GGCCGGAATCATGCAAGTAGTTTTTAACGTGAGTTACTTCTCCGCGCTGTCCCTCACCGGGGTGGCAGTGGGAACGATGGTGGCGATTGGAAGCGCTCCTATCTTTGCCGGGATTCTGGGTATTGTCTTCGACCGTGATCCAGTGCGCCCCTCGTGGTACGGGGCCACCCTCATGGCGATTACCGGCCTCGTCTTCTTGAGCATCTCCGGCGTGGACATAACTGCGAGTATCACGGGAATTGGCGCTGCTCTCACCGCCGGCTTCAGTTACTCCGCCTATACCTTTCTCACCCGACGGCTCATCGCCCGATATACTCCGGACGCGGTTATGGGAGTTTCTTTTCTCACGGCAGCGGCGGTGCTGATTCCGTTTGCTGCAACTGGGCCGGTTGCGTGGGTTGGAGAGCCCGGGGGATTGGTGACGGTGCTGTATCTCGGTCTGATCTCATCCGGCGCGGCGTATATGCTCTATGGCCGGGGCTTGCGAGTGGTGCCCGTGTCTGATGTAGGCACACTAACCCTGGCGGAGCCCCTCACGGCAGCTCTGCTCGGAATTGTCCTCCTGCGGGAACCGGTGTCACTTGGCTCGGTAGCGGGCATGGTGCTCATCTTCTCCGCGCAAGTGGTAATCGTTGCAAAACGGGGGAGCAAAGGGCGACTCCGGCGGAGATTGCGAGATTCGCATGATTAAATCATTCCTTTCACAAAAAAATGCGGCAAGTAATGTGATCGCCGTGGAATATGTTGCTTTTTTTATCGATATTTATTGAAAGAGTATTATGCCCGAGTTCATATCCGCCTCCTTTTCATACACAAAAGGAGCACATGTCAGGCCAACAATTACCAGATTGCTGAGTGCAGTTCTGGTACTCCTGGCCCTTGTAGGCTGCGGCGGTGGAGATGCGGCCGCCCCCAGCGGATATGCCCCGGTCCAAGAAGTAGAAGCCTATGCGTACGTGCGCGGCGAGCTACGTGGTCCGCGGCGATGAGGTGTTTGTTGCCAGGTACGTGCCGTGATTCTTTCCCGGTATCGCAACCCCCGGTTTACGCCGGGGGTTGTTTTGTATTGTATGGCTGACGCCGTCCGGCCCGGCTGTGCGGACTCGCCGGGCGCGCGAAAATTTCCTACTTTGTGCTCCTAAGGAGTACACATGCAACTCGGGATATACAGCTTCGGGTCTACTGCGCGGGACCCGGAAAGCGGCCGACCGGTGTCGTCGGCACAGGCGATGCGTAACCTTCTGGAAGCGATTCAGCTGGCCGATGAGGTGGGGCTGGAGTTCTTTGGGATCGGAGAACATCACACCGAGGAGATGCCCGCCTCCGCGGCGGCCACCGTTCTCGGCGCCGCTGCCTCTACCACCCAACGGATCCGTCTCGGCAGCGCGGTGACGGTACTCAGCACCGATGATCCGGTGCGGGTGTACCAGCAGTTTGCCACCCTCGATGCTCTGTCGGGCGGTCGGGCTGAGATTACCGCCGGCCGGGGATCTTCTACTGAATCGTTCCCTCTCTTCGGCTATAGCCTCAGTGACTACGACCAGCTCTACGCCGAAAAACTGGACCTGCTTCTCAAGATCAACCAATCTCAACCCGTCTCCTGGAGCGGGACGGTTCGACCAAGTCTGCAGGATGCCGTGGTTGTGCCACGGCCGGAACGCGGCCGGCTCCCGATTTGGGTGGGTACCGGGGGAAACCCGCAGTCTTCCATTCGCGCCGGGAAACGGGGAGTACCGGTGTCTTACGGAATTATCGGCGGCAATCCGGCGCGGTTTGCGCCCCTGGTTCACGCCTATCGGGGTGCCGCTGAAATGGCCGGTGCGCCGGCGGATCAGATCAAAGTGTCGGTAGCCAACCCGGGGTTCCTGGCGGAGGATGGAGACGATGCCCGGGAGCGGTGGTGGCCGGAGTGGCACGATACGATGGCGCGTATCGGTCAACGACGAGGTTTTGCCCCGCCCCCGCGAGGCGCGTACGATCGGGACGTTTCATCCCAGGGAGCGCTCTTCGTGGGGTCCCCCGAGGAGATAGCTGAACGAATCATAGCGCTCCACGGGTCGCTCGGGCACATGCGTCAGTTTCTTCAGATGGATGTGGGCACACTCCCGCAGCGGGAATATCTCAGAAGTATCGAGCTCCTCGGAACGCGCGTAAAGCCGCTGGTGGAGCGAGAACTCGGCCCCGAACCGGAGGTAGTGCCGGCGTGAACAAAGAACGACCAGCGGTAGGGATCTTCGGCGTGGGACGGGTTGGTTCCGCCCTTGCGCGTCTCGCGGTAGGAGCGGGGTACCACACGCGTGTCACTGGAACCGGGTCTATAGAAGAGCTGCAGTGGATGATTGATGTGCTGGCTCCCGGCGCTTACGCCGCGAGTGCCGACGACCTGGTGCAGCACTCTGACTTGGTCGTGCTGTCGGTGCAGTTTGGCAAGGCTTCATCGCTACCGTTCCACTTGTTTGGCGGAATCGTTGTTGTTGAGGCGATGAACTACTGGGCTCCGGTGGATGGGGAAATACCCCGTATCGATGAAGACGGGCGCAGTACCAGTGAGATCATCGCGGATGCGAATCCTCGGGCGCGATGGGTAAAGTCACTCAATCACTTGGGGTACCACGATATGGAAGATGATCCCCTTCCTCCGGGTAGTCCCAACCGGCGGGCAGTGGGAATCGCCACTGATTACGATGAGGCGGGCTCAACCGTTGCAGCTTTTGTGGACCGCATCGGTTTTGATCCGGTGGTGGTGGGATCACTATCCGCAGGGCGCGCACTGGAACCCGGAGGGACCGTGTTCGGCCGGCGGCTGACGCGGGAAGACTTCCTCGCGGCTATCTCTCAATAGGGAATACCTGACAATTTTAATTAAATTGCAGAATGTGACATTGAGGACCTACACTTCTTATATACCGTGAGCGTTCACGGAGGAGTGTAGTTCCATGAAAAACATTAGGCTTGGTGTCAAACTGGTGGGCGGATTTGCCGTGGTGGCGCTGATCGTGCTCGTCGTAGGCTTTTTTGGCTGGCAGGGTGCCAACCAGCTCAACGGCCATGTCGATGAGATTGGCCTGGTTCGCATGCCGAGCGTTGAGTCCCTGCTGATCATCAAAACGGAAGGGAACGCGATTCGTATCTCCCTGCGGTCGCTTCTCAACCCTCGCATGACCATGGAAGAACGGGAACGTCAATACGCTAACATCGAGCAATCCCGCCGTAATTACCAGCTGGCGTGGGATACATACGAGCCCCTACCGCAAACGGCGGAAGAAGAGCGGCTGTGGAACGAGTTTGTTCCGGCCTGGCAGGCATGGGCCGAGATCAATAATGAATTTCTGGAAGCATCCCGCGAGATCGAGCAGACGGACATCCTCAACACCGATGAATATGCAAGTCGAGTGAACGGTTTCATCGCGGATCACCACGCACTTATGGGGCAGGTAACCAATTACATGCTCACGGGAGAGACCTTTACCGGAGGTGGCGATCCCACCGCCTGTAATTTCGGCCAATGGATGGCAGGCTATGAAACGGACAACCCTACTATCAGCCAAGCCCTCGCGGAGATTCAACCATATCACAATCAGTTTCATCAAAGCGTGAATGTGATCCGCGCCGCGGTGCAGGACGGTGATCAGCAAGCGGCGATTGACGAGTACCGGGAGGTTATGGCGCCGGGAGCCAACGCCACCTTCGACTACTTTGATCAAATCCTTGCCGAGGCGGAGCGCGCAGATGACCTCTATGAGAGACTCAATGTACAAGCG
>CAZNRF010000341.1:0-3745 GCA_964575075.1 uncultured Spirochaeta sp.
GACGCCCCAGGTGTTCCCGGCGATGAGGCGATCGATTTCGGTATGGGGTTCGACCTGCTCCTCTTCCCGGATATCTTCCAGGGTTACGTCCACTGGATTAACGACTTCGCCAACTTCAGCTACAGCTGGGACGCCGTCGGCGCGGATGCCGGAACACGCGGCGCCTTCAACACCGGCATTCGGATCGACCTCGCCGCCAATCCCAACCTGAGCCGGTACAAATTTGTCATCGACGCGATGCTCACCGACGCCCTCGATGATAACCGCACCCTGGCCCTGGGTCTGGCGTTTGGAGCACCGATTCGCTGATCGGGCCGAACGGAACCCTCGGGTTCGACCTAAATTTCTTCAAGACCATCTTCCGGGATGGTCTTTTTTTGTCCGGCACCGTGGCGTATACTGCCGGGTATGGAACAAGTAGTACTGCGCGCACAGGACCTGGATGAGTACCTCACGGAGAACGACCGGAGGGTAGTATCGGACATGGATGAGCTCTACGGGCACGCCCTGGAGCGCATGAAAATCCTCAACAGTTCTCCCAATGAGCAACGGCAACAGCGGGCCAAGCAGGAGCTTATCGAGCTCTACCAGCAGATGGGAGACCGCATGCAGGAGCTCACCCAACAAGAGCCGCAGATCAAGGTCTACTCGTTTCAGACCCCCCGGGCGGTACACGGCGAGGCGTCCCGGCTCATCGCAAAACTCCGTGACACCCGCACCCCCCACAGCGAGTTCGTCTACTACATCCAGCGCGCCTATGAGCTACTCTTCAACCTCGCCTACGCCGCCCCCGACAACCACAGTAAGAACCACCTCATCGTTCGCACCCCCGTAACTGAGCCGGTGCAGAACTTCGCGGTCCATAAGATTCCCGATGTCGACGGTGATCTGGAGAACACGGTGATGTGCGTGATGCTCCGGGGGGCGCTCCTGCCCTCCATGATCATGTCTAAGGAGATTCAGGAGTACACTTCCACCGGGTACGAGACGCCCTTTGCCCTCTTCCGTATTAGCCGGGACGACAGCAAACTCGAGTCCAATATGGAGTACATCCTGGACCTGGACCGCTCATTTTTTAATCTGGAATCTCTCCACGACAAGGATCTCATCTTTGCTGATCCCATGAACGCCACCGGCGGCAGTCTGGTAACGATCGTGCAGTACCTCCACGGCCGGGGCATTCGCCCGCGATCGGTGAAGTTCTTTAACGTCATTTCCGCGCTGAAAGGGAGCCTCCGCATCGCCCGGGCGATCGAAGATGCCACAATCTACACCCTCTGGATGGACCCCGTGCTCAACGAGGCCGCCTACATCCTCCCCGGTCTGGGAGACGCCGGCGACCGGCTCAACGGACGGGATACGGAGGAGACCTCCCGCAATATCATTCAACTCATCGCCGACTACGGGTCTACCATTTCCAATCTGTACCGTTCCCAGGTACGTCAAATCGAACAGACAGTTCTGGGGAGCACCAACGCCTCAAAACCGCGGGAGTAACCCGGTGCGTCGGGTGCTGACGGCTGCGTCCCTGGTGGTGGTGCTCTTCGCCTCCGGATGCCGAAGTGACATCTCCTCCCGGGAGCTGGCGGAAGAGTACTTCAACCTGGGGAACGCCTTCTTTGAGTTGGGCCGGTACCAGGATTCCTTTGACTACTACTCCCGGGCGATCGAGCTCTCGCCGGAGATTCCCGCCGCCGGCTATAACCTGGCCCGCCTGCACGAGCAGCGTGGCGAGTACCCGGCGGCGTTGGACGTCCTGGATGATCTCCTCGATGAGGATCCGGAGAACGGCCTCTATCGGGGGACGCGGGCGTTTGTCCTCTATCGGGAGGGGCGGCGCCGGGAGGCGCGGGAAGAGTATGCGCTCCTCATCGATGAGTACCCCGCCCGAGTTCGGCTCCGGTACAATTTGGGGCTACTCGAACTGGATGCGGACAATGCGGACCGCGCGTACCAAACCCTCATAGACGGCGTGGAGCTTGCCGAGGAAGATGCCGAGTACCAATGGGTGCTGTCTGAGGCGGCGTACCGATCGGGCCGAGAAGATGAGGCGGCGGAGTATCTGGAAGTGTTCCGGGGGCTGTCGGCGGAGGAGCCTGAAGAGCTGGCCCGGCTTGCCGATCGGCAGGCGGAGTGGGGCTTCTATCTGTCGGCGCTGGAGGTGCTCGAGGAGATCCCCGACACGGTTGATGGGGATGGGGATCTCCTGTTTTTGCGAGGATCCGTGGAGCTTCGGGCCACCGATGATTTTGACCGGGCGGTGGACTCGATCGCCGCGGCGGTGCGGGCGGGGTATGACCCTGAGCAAGAAGCGTTTATCGATTTGTTGGATACGCTGCCGGAAGATGAACGGACCATTATCGAAAATCGTGTCAGGGACGTGGTGGAAGATCTTGAGGCTGTGGAGGACGCTCAGGCCGGTGAGGAAGATGAGGAAGATGAGGCCGACGAGGGTGATGAGGCCGACGAGGAGGGCGAGGAAGACGAGGATTCGTCCGCGGCCCCCTCGCAAACCTCAGACGAATCCGATGCGGAGTGAGTGGCGGCCCTAGTCCAGTTTCAACACCTCTTTCAGGTTTTCAAACACCTGCTCCGGTTTGGGCGAGGCGTCGAGATCGACGAGCTGCTTCCGTGAGCGGTAGTATTCAATAAGGGGCTGCGTCTGCTCCCGATAAACCCGGAGCCGATTCTTGATCGATTCTTCCGAGTCATCTTCGCGCTGCACCAGGGGCTCTCCCGTAACATCGTCAAGCCCCTCCTGTTTTGGCGGGCTAAACACCACGTGGTAGGTCCGTCCACTGCCCGGATGGACACGCCGTCCCGAGAGCCGGCGCACTACTTCCTCATCGTCCAGTTCAAAATTGACAACGGCGTCGAGGGTCTGCATGTCCGCCAGAGCGTCCGCCTGCGGAACCGTACGGGGAAATCCGTCAAGAATAAATCCCTGCTGCGCATCGGACTGACTCAAACGGTCTTGCACCAACTCGATGGTGAGGGTATCCGGCACCAGTTCTCCACTGTCCAGAATCGCTTTTACCTTTTTCCCCAATTCGGTCTGTTGCTTTATGTTTGCCCTAAATATATCGCCGGTGGAAATGTGGGGAATCCCGGCGTACTCGGCCAATTGCGTTGCCATCGTTCCTTTTCCAGCCCCCGGCGGGCCGAGAAATACTAACTTCATCGTGAAACCTCCAAATGTGTGTCGTTCAATCTTAGGGTGAGCACCATTTCAGGTCAAGAAATAGGTTTGATCGCATCGCACTTGCCTGCACCGGAGGGAAGCACTACCGTGTACGTATGAGCATATGGAATGAGCTGAACGAGAACCTGCGTGAGTCGTCTCGTCAGTGGCTGGAATGGGCTAAACAGCACGCCCAGGATATCGGTGATGCCGGCATGCGTCACATCGAGCGTCAGGACCTGTTATCAGAGCGCAAACAACTCCTTCAGCGGTTAGGTGAGGCAGTCGCCGATCGGTTTCTGGTGGAGGATAAAAAAACGGTTCGTCATGACACTCCCTCAGTGGGGCCTCTCCTGGAACGCATCTCTGCAATCGATGAGCGCCTGGCGGTGCTATCCGTAGCGGACGATGAGCCCACCGTTGAACAGACCGAATCGGATCATGACGAACATTCGTCGCAGTGAAGCGATGCCCCGCACCCGCCGGAAGAAATATCCCACCTCTTTCTCGCGAACCAGTTGACGCTGAACGGGGGAGTCTGGTAAGTTCCGTCTCACGCCGCGA
>CAZNRF010000342.1:0-3734 GCA_964575075.1 uncultured Spirochaeta sp.
CAGTGGGGATGAACGGCCGGCGCTCTACACCGCAGGCCAGCTGGAGCGGGCTGAGACGAGTGATCCCTATTGGAACGCCTGCCAACGAGAACTCCTTCAGCGGGGCAAAATGCACGGCTACATGCGGATGTACTGGGGCAAAAAGATCCTGGAATGGATGCAGGAACCGGCGGATGCGATGGAGCTGGCAATTGCGTTGAACGATCGCTACGAGCTCGACGGCCGTGACCCGAACGGCTACACCGGCGTCGCGTGGTGTTTTGGCGTACATGATCGCGGATGGCCGGAACGGCCGATATTCGGAAAGGTGCGGTACATGAACGCCAATGGGCTCAAGCGAAAATTCAAACAGATCGACGAGTATCTCTATCGGTGGCGGGAGTAGCTCGGTGACGGGAGAAGCTCGGTGGCGGGAGAAGCCGATCCGGCAGCGGCCGGCTAATCCTCCATATCGACGTACTCCTCAGCCTCGCTGAGAATAGAATCAACGGTAGTAATAAACCGGTCGAGCCGACGACGTTGTGCCTCGGTATGTTCCACCGCCGCCTCTAAGAAGATAATCCGCTCTTCTCCGGAAGCGATGCGGCTGGTGTTAATACGAATCCGACGACGATTGGCGCCAATCGCCTCTTGAAATGATGCAATCTCATCGTAGAGCTCCTGTACCCGATCCTCCAGGCGCGACTTGATGGTACGAGCCCGCGCAATGAGCGTCCGGGAGCGCTCTTGGAGCGCCTCATCCACGATGGTACTGTTAACCTCATACAACTCCGTTAGTTCCACGGAGACGCGGTCCAGCATGGGCCGTACCTCTACCAGTTCCAGCCGAGCTCGGCGAATTTCTTCCTGCAGCGAAACGGTCTCCTCCCGGAGCCGGGAGTTCTCGGAATCACGTTCACGATTCGCCTCCTCGATGCGCGAAACCTCCTCCTGAGCGGAAGAGATATCTACGTAGGGCAGCTCACCCTCCTGGGACAACACAACGGCCACGGTGAATACCATCACCGTGGCCGCAATCAAGACTCTTTTCACCGGGAATACCTCAATACTCCTCGAAATCCGCATCCAAATCGTCGTTGCCGGACCGATTGAGATCCAGCGAGATACCTTGTTCATCGTCGGCTAAGGCGATGCCGGTTTCTTTCTTGCCGCTATCCGTCTTGGCCGGCCCGCGCTGGGCCTGCGAGCTACCTCCGGCGCCGCCGCTGCTCCCAGTCTGCTTCTTCTGAGAGCCCTGAGACTGGGCATGCGCCTGGGCTTGCGCCTGCGTCGAAGCGCCGCCACCTTTGCGGGGTGTGCTTTGCTGAGTCGCTGATCCTTTCTTGGACTTCGTGGAGGCCGATGCGGTAGCGTGGCCGCCGGAGGGAGCTGTCAGGGCGCGTCCGCTGCGCGCCGATCTCCCGGCGTTGTCCATCTTGAAGAAGCTCACAGCACGTTGTAGCTGCTCGGCCTGCCCGCTCAGCTCCTCGGACATCGATGCCATCTCCTCGGAGGCGCTGGCGTTCCGCTGAATCACCTGATCAAGCTGTACAATGGCGGAGTTAATCTGCTCCGCTCCGCTGTTCTGCTCGTTACTGGCGGCGCTGATTTCCTGCACCAGCTCCGCGGTGCGCTTGATGTCCGGCACGATCGTCTCGAGCATCTCCCCTGCCCGTTCCGCCACCGCTACGGACCGGCCGGAGAGCTCGCTGATTTCGCCGGCGGCGGTCTGACTGCGCTCGGCGAGCTTTCGAACCTCACTGGCAACCACGGCAAAGCCTTTGCCCGCCTCGCCGGCACGGGCAGCTTCTATCGCCGCGTTGAGCGCCAGGAGGTTGGTGTTGCGCGCGATTTCCTCGATGATGGTGATCTTCTCGGCGATCTCCTTCATGGCGCTCACCGTTTCCCGCACCGCCTGGCCGCCCTCTTCGGCGTCGGTGGAGCTCTTCTGGGAGATCTTGTCCGTTTGCAACGCGTTGTCCGCGTTCTGCCGGATATTGGAACTCATCTCCTCCATGCTGCTGGAGACTTCCTCAGCACTGGCGGCCTGTTCCGTGGCGCCTTCGCTCATCTGCTGCGCGGACTGGCTGAGCTGCTCGCTTCCGGAAGCCACGTTATCTGTGGCGCTGCGGATGTCGCTCACAATGTCTTTGAGCCGGGTGGCCATAGACCGCAGAGCATTGGCGAGATCGCCGATCTCATCTTTTTGTTCAACATCAAGCTGCGCCTGGAGATTCCCCTCGCTCAGCTCGGTGGCAAACCTCACCCCTTTTGCCAGGGCGGTGGTGATTGCCCGGGTGATAATCACCGCGATCAGAATCGCAAGAAGTACGGCGACGACGATCCCCACTCCGACGGCGGTGACTGAGGCCTGGACGGCGTCAACAACATCGTTTGTTATGACCCGGGTTTCTTCGATTCCGGCCACGGCGATCGCCTGGGCGGCGCTCAAGACTTCATCAGCCGCTGCCTCGCGTTCGTCCCGAAGGATTCCCAGCTCAGCGTAGTTATCCTCTGTGCGTTCCACAGCTTCGCGATAGGAGTTGGCAGCGGTCTCCACCTCGTCCAACTCCGCCAGGTCGGTATCTACTTGCGTTACGGCGCGCACGTCACTAATGAGGGAGGGGATCTCCTCCAATTCGGCAACGGTATCCCGGAGCACTTCAATATCGGTGGTCAGTTGCGCTCGGAAGTTACTCACTCGCGCCTCGTTCCCGATATCCAGGATCTCGTTTATCCGGTTGATCTTGAAGAGCCGCTCATCAAGGGCATCCTCGGAGGCGCCCTCAGCGATTTCCGTCTCAAATTGCTGGTTTTGACTCTCCAACAACGTTCCAACCGCCGATACAAACTGGCCCGCCGCCTCATCATTGACCACTCGATCCGACATAATCGCATCTACTACCGATTTGGTATCCTCAGCCAACGACTCATACGCTTCCAACTGAGTCTCAGCGGTGCCCACGTTTACCGCAAGCTGATCCAGCTCGTCATACTGCCCCGCCAGAGTCGCGGCCCGTGATAGGTAGTCTTGGACTTCCGAGAGGTTCTCCATGCCCTCGCGATAGAGGTTCTCGTCAAAGTTGAGCGCATATCCGCGCATCGCATACATCGCGAGCAGTGAGTACCGTTCGATGTTGTTGGCGATATCAACCTCTTCTACATATTCATCTCGTAGTCGAACCGAATCGGTCTGGATTTGCAGCAGGTTAACCACCGCAATCGCCCCGACGATAATCAGAAGCAACGTCAGCGTTCCAAAGCCGAGCGTCATTTTGAGTGCCATCTTTAGGTTCTTCAGCATGTGAGGTCCTCCGTGGTGTGGCTGTGTGTGCGTAGAATTCAGCGTAAGGCACGGCTTATCAGTTTGCAAGCGTGCATCGTTCAATTGGCCGCATCAGGCTCGCCGAACTCCACGAACCGATTTTGAACCACCGAGAGCACCTCCGGATCGGTGCGGAGTTCTGCAATGAGAGCCCGACTAACCCCGCCGGCGTCATCGCTCGCACGAAGGGAGAGCGTCACCGCCTGACCCAACGGTAGAAAGCCCAGGATCTGTGATTGAGCATCCGGGGCGATCCGGGACACGCGCTCAAGGAACTGCTCCGTGTCCGCCTCATCTGAAAGATACACGATGAACTCCGCCGGTTGGTCGGATCGGTACTCTGTATTCTGCTTGGTGCTGCGTAATTCCTCGGCGGATACGGAATCCTCGGAGCCCGTACTGCTGCCGCCGAGGGATGAACTCTCGTATC
>CAZNRF010000343.1:0-3715 GCA_964575075.1 uncultured Spirochaeta sp.
GCGGCGCGGTCCCGGAGTGCAAGCACAACGCACTACACGGCTACGACCTTACCCGTGCTGGGCGACTGGAGGGCCGGCGTGAAGGGGGTGTGACGGAGGGCCACCTCTGTAGGTGTAATGCATCCGGTGAAGCGAGAGAAGGGTTGGCCGTGCACGAGCTCGTAGAGATAGGCTGCCCACATCTGCAATATGGTATCTGAGAAACCCACTTCGAAGATTGCTGGAGTAATCGACCTGAATGGAACTGCATGCTTCAGGTCAATCGTCTCCCAGTTCTGGCGACCTCCGCGGTAGTACAGACGCTGCACTATGTTTGCGTTCTTCGTGGAAAACCTCGCCGACGCTCGTGTACCGAGGATCGTCAGGTACCAAGTGTTCGTTTCTCCGGGTGCAATTCGCTGCAAACGCATGGAGATCGGGAAACTGCGGCTCTGCCCGGGGCGTTCGGTCTCCACAAGAAGCGTCGCGTTATCCCATGTCTCGCACGGTACCAGCTCGTCGGTAGCGTCCGGTCGTTGATCGATGATATTGGACAGTACGGCGCGGCAGTTCTTCGGGCGCCAGTCGGCGCGCAACGGAAGATGCAGCACATGCATCCCGAGATCCCCCATGACCCCGTACGCGCCGTTCGTTTCCAGCTTTCGCTTCCAATTGATCTTCTTCTCAGGGTTGAGGTCACTGGAGTGCTGAAAACCGAGTTCCACGTCAATAATCTCGCCGAACTCGTTCTGCTCGAGCATGGCGGCGATTGCTTGCACACCGGGGAGAAACGCGAACTGACTGACACAGCGGACACACAGGTCGGGATGCGCCGAAATTGCGCGATTGATAACGTCATTCGCGTCCCGATCGATTCCAAATGGCTTTTCTCCGAAAAGATGCTTGCCGGCCTCGATAGCGGCAACATACATCTCTCGGTGCAGGTTGTGTGGGACCGCGATGTATACGGCATCCACCTTCGGATTTGCCAACACATCGCGATAGTCTCTGGTTTCCTGTTCAATGGTCGGTACTGTGTCGCGAAACCAGGCCACGCTGTCCGGTTTCAGAGACGCACTGCAGATCGATACTATCTCAGGGCGAACGTCCAGTTCAGGAAGATGCGTCCACCGTGCAGCTGCACTCGCAAACTCCCGGCCCATCATACCCAGGCCGATGACGCCGAAGCGAACTCGTTTCTTGATCATACTCTCCCCTTCCCCGTCGCGCGTTGCTCGGAACCTCCAGTCTGCCGTCGCACAGACGCATTCGCCAGAACATACTCATGGTGATGACAGGCGACGTACCTTCCGTCCCCGATTCCTACAAGAGCGGGCTCAATGCGGGTACAGATCTGCGTTGCGTACGGGCAGCGGTTATGAAATCGGCACCCGCTCGGTATCGCGGTAGGACTGGGGACATCGCCTTCAAGTACGATTCGTTTGCGTCGCGAATGCGGATCCGGCCTTGGCGCTGCCGACATGAGTGCTTCGGTATACGGATGCGCCGGAGCCGGGAGCACCTCACTGGCGGGCCCCTGCTCCACGATCCGTCCCAGATACATGACCGCCACGCGTCGGCTGATGTACTTCACGACGGAGAGGTCATGAGATATGAAGAGGTACGTGAGAGAGTACTGCTGCTGCAACCAGTTCAGAAGGTTCAGAATCTGCGCCTGAACGGAGACATCCAGAGCGGACACTGGCTCATCGCACACAATGAAGTCCGGCTGCAACATGAGAGCCCTGGCGATGCCGATACGTTGTTGCTGTCCGCCGCTGAACTCGTGGGGGTATCGATTTCGGTAACTGGTGTCCAGGCCGACATCCGATAGTGCTTTGTCGATCCGCTTCAACAGTTCTCCTGTCGTGAGCTTGATCCGCTGGAAATGGACTGGTTCGGCCAGGAGTGAACGCACGCGCAACCTCGGGTTGAGCGAGTTGCCGGGATCTTGAAATACCATGCTGATACGGCTGCGGTAGGGTCGGAACTGCTGCTCTGTGAGATGTGCAACTTCTTCACCGTCAAATCGGATTGATCCGCTCGTGATCGCATGAAGCCCGACAATGCACTTGCCAAGGGTTGTCTTTCCGCAACCGGATTCCCCAACCAGACCGAAGGTGTCACCCGGCTCAATCGCCAAAGAAACTCCGTCAACCGCATGAACGTGCTTCTTCGCTTTCAGAAGAAACTTTCGCACCGGAAAGTGTTTCACGACATCCGTGAGTTCCAGAATGGCCGACATGTTTGCTCCCGGTCTCCTAGTACAGATGACAATACACGTGCTGCGACTCGCTCTGGCGCCGCCAGGGCGCGTATAAGGCGTCGCAGGTCCCCTTTATCACCTCCGGACATCGATCCGCGAAATAGCAGCTTTCGGGCAAATCTATGGGTATCGGAACCATGCCCGGGATTGTCCTGAGGGCTTCCCCGTGAGCACGTCGCTCCGGTAAGGCGTCGAGAAGTGCCTTCGTGTATGGATGAAGCGGATTATCGAAGATCTCCGTAGTTGTACCTGTCTCTACGATTTTTCCCGCATACATGACCACCACCCGATCACACATTTCCGCTACGATCCCAAGGTCATGTGTAATGAAGAGGGCGGCGCGATGACCTTCGGTTGCAATGCTCTTGAAGACGTCCAGCACCTGCGCCTGGATCGTGACATCGAGAGCCGTGGTTGCTTCGTCTGCGATGATCAACCGCGGATTGCAGGCCAGGGCGATCGCGATCATCACTCGTTGCCGCATACCGCCGGAGAACTCGTGGGGATACGCGTTGAGTCGGGCTTCCGGATCGCTGATACCCGTTTGCTCCAGCAGTTTCACCGCCCGTTGCTCAGCTTGCTGTTTTGAAAGAGTCTCGTGTGCCTGCATGGTTTCCGTAAGCTGAACCCCTACGGGGATAAGCGGATTGAGCGAGGACATGGGATCCTGGAAGATCATTGAGATTTCTCCCCCACGGATCTGGCGCAAGTCCTCCGCCGGAACTCCTACGAGATCCCGACCCATGAAGAACACATGGCCACCGGCAATGTAGCCGGGTGGGTCAATGAGCCCTAGGATCGAAAGGGCCGTTATGCTCTTGCCGCAGCCGCTCTCACCCACCACTCCGAGCACTTCACCGGCGTTGACGGAGAAAGAAACGTTGTCGACAGCGCGCAGAGTGCCTTCGGGAGTGTCGAAGTACGTCTGAAGATGCTCTACTGAGAGGATCGTCTCGGAACTCATGTTCTCCCTACCTCATACGTTTCCGGGGATCCGTGAAGTCCCGAAGCCAGTCGCCAAATATGTTAATTGAGTACACCACAATGAAGATCATGAAGCCGGACACAAACGCATACCACCAGGATCGCCGGAGGTAGAGTTGCGCACTGTTGAGCATGGATCCCCACGCCGGTGTCGGTGGCTGGATTCCCAGCCCCAAAAAACTCATGCTCGCCTCGATGAGAATGGCGATCGCGACCAGCAGCGTGAACTGCACAACGAGCGGTGAGAGACAGTTCCCAAGGATGGTGCGGAACATGATGTAGCCCCGCCTGGCGCCGTACACGCGGGTAGCTTCCACGAAGTCAATCCTTTTTGTATATAACGTGTTATTCCGCACAATGCGCGCGAAACGCGGCAAGTTGACCATTGCGACGGTGACAACGAGCGCATTGGCGCTGGCGCCTGTTCAGGCTACGATCGGTACGGCCAGCAATATCGCCGGGAACGCCACAAACGCATCAAGTATG
>CAZNRF010000344.1:0-621 GCA_964575075.1 uncultured Spirochaeta sp.
GGGCATTGTCGTTGTAGGCATCGATGGCAGCCTGCTTAAAGGCGTCCTTTGCCTGCTCAAACACCGACGGTATCTGTACGTCATAGGTTTTGGACTCGTCGATACCCCATCGCTCGCAGGCTCCGTTGACCGACTCTTGCATGTACACTTCCTGGTTGCGCTCGCTGCTCCAAATGTGATCGCTGTAACTCATGAAAACGAATTTGTCCTGAACACCAGCCTCGGCTATCATGGCGAGCACGACGGGGGCAGCCAGTATGTCGTCCCAGTCATGTGCATTGCCGTCATGGCTGACTGCTATCCGGTAATTGCTGCAGTCGAAAATCGAAGATGAGCCGGCGCAGGGAGCGCAGGGGCCACCGCAGTCTATGCCGGTCTCACCCTGGTTCTGGATGCCGTCACTGCAGGAAGGGTCTGCAACACTTCCCGAGTAGATTACCTCATCCGGTCCTGTGCCGCTGGGTTCATAGCTGCTGCTCGAAGCGAGAATGAACTTATCGAATTCAAAGCCGTCTTCCCGCATCGAAAAATTGATGGTGTGGATCCCCGATGATGGAACATCAATCGTGATGGTTCCTGGAATGCCACAGTGATTGGAGCTTGTGCGCTGAGCATCGGACC
>CAZNRF010000344.1:631-3714 GCA_964575075.1 uncultured Spirochaeta sp.
CACCACTGGATCCGTTCTCCCGATGAGGGCCACGTATCATTGATCCCAACATGCACACCGTTGTCTTCGCTGCCGGTAGAATAGCAACGGACCCATACATGATATGTCCCTGGGTTGTTAAAGTAAACCTGATACTTGACTATACACATATCTCCCGCTGATCCGGCAAAATTGACTCCCGACTGGAGACCATCATCGTGCGTAACGCGAGTGTCCGGAAGAATTTCCAGATAGGCGTTGCCACTTGCGCTTGCTGCGTGATTTCCATCGTGATCTGGTCCCACATCCGGGGTTACCTCGGTACTTGTCAGATACCATGAGCGGACACTGGTGTCTTCCATTGCAATGAAATGTTCCGCTTCGACAGCCGCAATTCCGTCAATTTCTTCAAATACTGCGGCGTGCACCGGCCCGGCCGCATACCAGCTAAGAACTGCACAACCAAATGCAGCGAGAAAGACCGGATACTTTCTTACCTTAATCATAAATTCCTCCTTTTGGTAGTATGACGAACCCACTCACTGTTTTGCGAGGGGCTGAATGGAAAAGCTATTATTGCCAGTCAACTTGGGTAATGCAATAATTGAACTATTTTCTTGATACAAGAGGTCCGATCCCGGCAAACGGTATGTTTGCCGGGACAGAATAAACGCCGCCATCAGTGTAACACCAAGGGGAGCCGTATAGTATGACTGTCTTTTCCTTTTAAACCGACGATGTATACGCCGGGAGCCAGTTTCGGCAGCTCCAAGGTAACCATCGCCGACTGTGTGGTGTTTTCTATGCTCTTTGTGTAGACAATGCGTCCATTGGTTGTAAAAAGAGAAACGGTATACATTCCTTCGGCAGGCATGGCTATCTCAATCTGGTTTGGGCTGATGAGGCGAAGCTGCGCATGTGCGGTTGGGGATTGCTTCAACAGTCTGCTTTGTGTTGTACCGCCCAGGCCCGCCATTCTGACATCATCAATAATTAATGTTCCCTGTTCCTCATTATACGTTTTTTTGTTGTTGTAAAGTCCTATCGTGAGCGTATGCTCACCTTCGCTGAGTTCCGTTGAAAGTTCCACGGTCTGCATGGAACGAGTGCCTGCCCCCGCTATCTGGGTTACATAGTCATTGCCCTCACTGCCCAGCAGATTTCCATCAATTGCAACAAGCACCTGTGTGTACTCATCGGTGTCGTAGGTGTCATTTGTCAAATCGAAGGAAAAGGACAAGTTCACAGTTTGTGCACTCGCCAGGGTGAATTCCTTGCGCCAGCCTCCGGACATATCGAAAACGGTGTTGTTATCCACTCCGCCTACCTGCACCTGCAGCGCCGATCCGGTGTGGCTGCCGCTTGCGTAGGCTGGTTGTGCTGTATTGCGAAAGGGGTCATCGACGTACGCCCAGCCATCGGCGTCGGTGTCAAATTCCGAGTTTATGACATAGTCGGGCATGCTTTCGTCATCAAGTATGGTCAGTACCGCCTGTGAATCGGAGCCCAGAGTCGCCTCTCCGCCGGGATTGCTCAGTTCCAGATTCACTGTCCGGTTCTGCTGCTCAAGATCATTATCGAGTATTGTTATGTCGAAGCTCTTCTGCTGTTCACCATCGGCGAAGGTGAGGGTTCCGGATGCTGCGGTGTAGTCAGTGCCGGCGATGGCCGTACTGTTTGAGGTGGCATAATCAATGGTAACCGTCCCGCTGCAGCCCTCAGTGCGGCTTGCCGTGATCACCGCTGTTCCCTTGTCTTCGTATACGGAATACGCTGTCTTTTCGAACTGGATCGTTCCCGGTTCATCGGGCTGCGTGGTCCCGCCCGTACCGAAGGGCGGAGCCTTGGGAGCGCGCCTGTTTGCCCAATCACTTTTGGGACCACCTCCCGGCGTATCGGCGGAGTTGTTATCGACAACATGCAATGCATCCACAAGTCGGTCGATATCTCGCTTCCACGGCGCATGGGAACTGTTATGCATGGGAAATCCCCACACACTCTCGAACTCGTCGGTTACTCGTCCAAAAGGGCTGATTTCAGTTTCGATAATGAAGCTGTTGCGGTAGGGGTCATCTACAACATACGCCCCGAAGTCCTGGAACGCTTTTGCCAGAATTTCCATGGCTTCGGTTTCAAATCCCATGGAACTAATGTCAACCGAGGCCGGAATCGCCATCAGCGAGCCCATGCGCAGTGGTTTGAACGAACCCTGGTACTCTCTGGATGCGTAGCCGTCGGCCTGCAGGGCCGGCCAGCGGTAGCCCTTGGTCTCATTATCGTAAAAGAGGTAATCGTTGTTGATATTGCATTTCATCACGTGGCGTATGACGCCCCCGGGCACCAGCTCGCCAAGCCGGATAGTTCCTCCAATGGAGGACATACGGCTGCCGCCGTGAGCTCCGCCATGCCCCGTCCCATAGAGGTTCACCGTCGGTTTCGTGAATAGCGATGTCGGCGCCATGCCGGGACATCGCGTGAATGGCTGGCTCTGAAGAATTGTTCCGTCGGCGAACAATGCCGCCATGGCCGCATTGGGTTTGTACTCGTGTGCGTTACCGTTGGGCTTGGGTTGGTACACGAAATCATCAGGAATATGCGCCTGGTGCACCACGCCTCCCTCATCCACACACCTGTCACCGCTACCCCAGCTAACGCTGTTGTATTTGATATCAACAATCGGTGCGGTTGTATCGATCAGCAGGATATCCTCATCAACTTCAACATTGCCCATCTGTGGTAGGTCGGGATCTACGTAGACGGCATCATTGTGAATAGGCGTATTCCAGTGCGAATCATCGCTGAATGGCCACTGTACCGGATCGCGCGAGGCCGGCCAGTTGGGGTAGGAACCGGCTTGTGCCGCCAATGCAGAAAACGCTACCACTGCAAGTGTGGTTCCTTTGATTTTAAACATACCTCCTCCTTTTAAACATGTTTGGTAAAGAAATTCTCTGATTCAATCTTAGCTTTACCCTTTTATTATTCACATTTAAAAAAAGCACGGGCGGACCAGCGTAATGCATTGACTTTGAAAAGAACCGGTGAATAAACAAGAGGTCCGATCCCGGCAAACGGTATGTTTGCCGGGACAGAATAAACGCCGC
>CAZNRF010000345.1:0-3713 GCA_964575075.1 uncultured Spirochaeta sp.
AAGGCGTGCATCGCCGGCCGGTCCGGATGATTATCCGGCGTGCCGCGCCAGCCGGCGGCCCAGTTGGTGTAGGGGTGGGCGATACGGTCGACCCACACATGCGTGATATAGCCCAGGGCGTAGGCGGTGGGGGCCTCTGTACAATCGGCGGTGGCGGCGCTATGGGCCATGGATTTGAGCAGCAGCGCGTTTCCTTTGCGATGGAGTAATGCCCCGTAGCGAAATCCCCGGGGGGTGCGGCGGTGGTTGTGCAGAAAGAAATCGGGCCCTTGAGCGCCGGCTATGAGAATCGCTCGAAGCCTCGGATCGCGTAGCGTATCCGGAACATCCACCCGCTTCAGAACGCTCTCGGCGAGCAGCGCGTGACTAATGTGACTGGGCATCCAGCGCAACCGGATCCAGGGCGTCTCCATCTCCCGCCAGTGTCTTGCTCACGTGCTCAGCATATCGCTGAGATGCCGGGGCGGATAGCGCGCCGGTGAGGAAGTCACACTCAAACGATTCGCCCGGGGCAAGTTCTTTCACATTCCCTTTCTCTTTTTCGGCGGTGTAACCGTCCGGCTCGGCGGTAGCCGGAAGGACGATACCCAAACCGGCTTGGTTCGGGGTTCTGCAGATCCACCGTACCGCGTGGTTCAGCTCAGCGGGGCGATAGCTAATGAAGTCTCCCTCACCAGTGGGAAGGATCTGGGCGCTGTGAGCGTACCCTTGGGCATCTGAGTCCATAGCGATAAACAGAACCGCCTCGGGATCGAAAGGTAGATCCGGCGATAACACGTTATGCTTCTCGGGATTCCGGGCAAGATCCGCGAGAAAATCGCGATACGACTGGGTCACGTTCAAGTGCGAGGGGATGTTGTCCCGGACTCGAACATGATCGGTGTCGCAGGGGGCAGTATAGATCAGCCGGGCATCGTCAATTGGCCGGAAATTCACGTGGCATAGGTACATATACTCCATAGGAGTCTTATTGAGATTGGTTGCGCGAAAACGGACCCGAATCGCCCCCGACCGCTGATACATACGAACTTCCGGTACAGCGCGGTAATGGGCACCAAACGCGTGGGCATACTCCACACTCCCGGTGACACCTATGTACACCCCGTGCTCATCTTCTCCACCGGTGATCGCCGCCTCATCATAGGGGATATTGGGCAGCTCACCATGCAGCGGATGGGTATCCGTTGGACCAGGCCCACCGGTGGCAGTGAACCCACAGTGGAGCAAAAACCCGCCATAGGTGCGCAGAAAGGGCACATCTCCCTTCGGTTCGGCGAACATGGAGTGCATTGTCTGGCGACGGCCGAACATCTGGAGGTCCCAGATCTGTTGTCCTTGAAACGGAAGTACCGTCATTTCCCCGGCGCTGTTGGTAAGCCGCAGCGCCTCCACGCCGGTCGAATATCGGAACGCACTGATCTCGAAATCATCGTACTGGAGGATGATTCGCTCGTGGGGGTGAAATTGATCTCGATAGACTGGAAGATGCACCATTGGTGTATTATAGCAGCGGCGTCGGTCGTTGCGGTAGTCCGAATCTTGTCGTATCATCCTGCCCATGATCGTACATACCGGTGAAGCACTCATCGACTTTATTCCCACCGAGGCATCAGACGGCAGCGAAGCGTTCCGTCCATCTCCCGGCGGTTCTCCATACAATTCTTCTATAGCGGCTGCGCGGCTGGGCGTTCCTGCAGCGTTTTTAGGGAAAATTTCCCGCGATTTTTTCGGGGATCAGCTGCTTGCGCGGCTTACGGATAACGGTGTTGATACGAAGATGGTTCGCCGTTCGGATGATCCTTCAACGCTGGCGTTCGTGAAGAAGAATGAGGCGGGGGAGGCGCGGTATGCGTTTTTTGCAGATGGTGCCGCCGATCGGAACTTCGTACCGGAAGATGTCCCGGTGCTGGACGACACCGTTCAGGCGATTGTGTTCGGATCGATCTCCGTGATAGCTGATCCGGTCGGTTCGACGGTCCTCGATCTGGTAGAACGGGAATCGACGCAGCGGGTGGTCTCCTTCGACCCGAATATTCGCGACGTCCTCGTATCCGACGTTGTCGACTATCGCAGTCGCGTCGCTCGAGGTATTGCGGCATCATCGATGGTGAAGGTGAGTGATGAGGATCTGGAGTGGATTACCGGTAGCTCCGATTTGGAGGCGGGGGCGGTAGCGCTCCGGAAGCAGGGCCCGCTGCTGGTGGTGGTGACCGCCGGCGCTGATGGAGCCCTGGCAGTTTCCGCAAAAGGTGTGGTTCGCGTGGATGCGGTTCCCACCACCGTCTCTGATACCATTGGCGCCGGGGACTCATTTCACGCGGCGCTGCTGAGCTGGCTCTACGGTGAAAAGGTGCTGTCCCGGGACGGTATCCGTTCACTTACGGAGGACCAGATCAGATCCATGTTGCAGTTTGCCGCCGGCGTTGCTGCGCGCACCTGCTCCCGCCCGGGGGCGGATCCTCCCTGGTTCGCCGAGTTGGAGACATAGCAGGCGTTGCTGCGATCTATTGATGGGGTGGCGGAGCAGGGGTGTCGTCCGGCGGTTCGGTGCCGTCCCGGGTGCTTGCGAGAATGCCTTCGGTCAGGGGAACCTGATTCTCATAGATATCCCACTTCTGGGAGAACAGATAGCCAAACATAGAGACCCACAAAAACGGTGCAAGCAGTGAGAAGGTTCGCGTCATCTCCGCAACGATGATGACCGTGGAGAGCGGTGCGTTGGCTGCCCCTGAGAAGAATCCCACCATGCCGAGTAAGACAAAGACCACGATCGGAATCCCTGAGGTAGGAATGAGTAGATTGTGCACCATTCCAAAGGCGCCCCCCAGTGCGGCTCCCGCAAACAGCGACGGTCCAAACACGCCCCCGGAGCCACCGGACCCGATCGAAAGGCCGGTAGCCACCATCTTGAGCAGGCCGATTGCCAGGAGCACCAAGAGGGGGAGCTCTTCGGAGATGATGAGCTGAAGATTATAGGAGCCCTCCCCGAGCACCTGCGGAACCGCCATTGCGATCGAGCCAGTCAACAGGCCCCCGATTGCCGGTTTCAGGTATGGCGGTAGTGACGCGGCGGCAAACATATCTCGGATTCTGTAAAAGATGCGAACAAAGAGAATGGCACACGCTGCGGAGACGATGCCCAGTACGGTAAACGATACCAAGTCAAAAATGGAGAAGAAGTAGTTGAAATCAGGCACCGTGAAGACCGGGGAGACGCCAAAATATCGAGTATAGACGCCATACGAAGCCGCCGATGCGATAACCGCCGGAATGAGGACTAGTCCCTCGTAGCGGAGCCGAGAGGAGAGAATCTCGGTGGCAAAAACGGGGGCAGCAAGGGGTGCGCGAAACACCGCAGCAATCCCCGCCGCCATCCCGGCAAGCATGATCTCGTGCCGATACGAGTGAAGGTACGAGAACCTTCCGGCAGCATATGACGCCAGTCCCGCGCCGATTTGCGCAATGGGCCCCTCTTTTCCTCCGGAACCACCGCTCCCCAACGTAATCGCTGAGGCGATCATCTTCACGAAGCTCACGCGCAACGGTGTGCTCTGCCGTTTGTCATGGTACGCCAGAATCACCTCGTCGGTGCCATGCCCCGCCGCCTCGGGCGCGAATCGATGCACCAGGAGGCCGGTGACGAGGCCCCCAACTCCGGCGACTACCGGAAACAGCCACCATCTCACGACTTCGGGCTTCAGCCATGGAAGTTG
>CAZNRF010000346.1:0-3713 GCA_964575075.1 uncultured Spirochaeta sp.
CCGGTAGCAACAAACTCTTCACCTGGAGGCTGGTACGAATCAAACACTGCATTCCAGCTGCGCTCCGCACCGTACCGGGCAGTAACGGTCTCAACATCATAGCCGTGAAGCTGGAGCACTGGTCCAACGATGTCTTGCAGCAGTCCGTCGAGTATCTCCTGAGCGTGAATTGAAACCTCTCGTTCAGAAGCTTCGGGATCCTGGTTATCATCATTGGAGTCATCGAAGTTCAGTAATCCGCTGCAGCCGACCAATATGGTGATCAGGCTGACGAGAATTGTAACTGCCATGAGCCGCACGAGATCCTGCGTGGTGCGAACGTGTTTCATACGGAGCCCCTCCCGTCGGGTGGCAGTACTGCACCCCGGCATTCTGGTGTTATGCGGGAGCCGAACGGTTCCACGGATGAGAGTGTACATCGCAGGGGGGCGCATGCCGTCCCACATCCGGCCGCGGGCCAAAAGTGGGACGTTTCACTCCGGTCGTGACGGTGCCCGAAAGTGGACGTATACTGAACGAGCATGAGTGTACTCACCGTAGTAGCGGCTCTCGGCGCAGTTCAGGGAACCCTCCTTTTGATACTGATCGCGGCGCGCTACCGGTGTCGGAAAAACGTACCGTTTGCGCTGTTCCTGCTGGCGTTTTCGGTGCGCTTGGGAACGGTTCCGGCGTGGAGGCCGGAGGTGGTGGCCGGCGCGCCGTGGGTGCTGTTTGCAGCGGGCCCGCTCCCGCTGCTGTTCGGTCCGCTCATATGGTGGTATGTCCGCGCCCTGGCCCACGAATTCGAGCATCCTCCCCGGAGATTCTTCGTGCATGTGGTTCCGTGGGCGTTTGAGACGGTGGCCCTGGCGGCTTTTTTGCTCACCAAATCTCCGTCGGAATACCGGGAGGTGGTACGAACCGTTTTTGATGCGCCCCTGCCCTGGTGGATGACGGTGCGCCACGTAACGAAGATCGTCCACGGCGGTATCTATGCGATCGCCTCAGCCCGGATCGTCTTCGGCCACGAGGGTCGTACCGTGTTTGGCGCAATCTCTACTCGGCGGTGGGCGCAGGCGGTGGTGATTGCCCCGCTCCTGTCGTTGGGAGCATTCGGGCTGGCGGCGGCTCAGCCGGTAGTTACGGCCCCGGCCTTGGGCGGCCAGCTTCCGCTTCTCTACCTCCCGGCACTGATCATGATGGTCACGATCTACGGGTTCACGTTGCTCCTGCTGGTGGCGCCTTCCGTGCTCGCACCGGAGACCGGCTGTGGGCCGCCGGGTGTCATTCGGAGTATGCCGAGCTCCGAGGTGGCCCGAATCGCCGCGCTGATCGAGGAGTATCTGGATTCCGGGATATACCGCGACCCCAACCTCACCGAAGCGTCGTTCGCGCGGGCCCTGGGGCTTCCGCCGAAACGCGTATCAGCAGTCATCAATCATGAGTTTGACACCAACTTCTGCCAGCTCGTGCACCGCAAACGGCTCGACGATTTTCTGAGATCTGCCACCGCCGGCGGTCTGCAGCAGCACACCATTCTGGAAATCGCCTTTGCCGCAGGATTTCCCTCGAAGAGCACGTTCAATCGCGTTTTCAAAGAATACTATGGTCGAACGCCGAGCGCGTATGTGCGTGCCGGCCGCCCGAACGAATAGCCACACCTATAATGTTGCGCTCGTCGAGGAAGCGTATCCCTACACCAACGGAATCACCGTGACGCCGCTGGGTCAGTTGGTTACCTGAACGCTCGTGGTGTTGGCCGCAAAACGATCATCAGTTTCCGCTGTGGTTCACATATAGCGTCGATGTGCGGTCGCCGTCCGCATCTACTCCGGTCACCAGGAGATCGGGATAACCATCGCCGTTCACGTCCGCCACGCCTACTGAGCCGTTGGAAACCGGTGTCACACCACTTCCATCGGGGGCCTCGGCGAAGCCGCCATCCCCATCGTTGAGATATATGGAGGCATGCTCGTCTTCCTCCGCATTGTATTGCCCGGTAATGATCAGATCCTCGTCCCCATCCTGGTCGAAATCGGCAAAGGCGGTGGCACTAAACTTTCCCCCACGAAGGTCTACGCTACCATCGTTCTCGAGATTCTCACTGTCGGAGAGGTCGCCATTGTTCCGGTACAGATGAGCGTAATAGGTGAATCCGTTGAACCCAGCTACCACGATATCCAGATGACCGTTTCCATCGACATCGGCTATCGCCATGGCGGCATCTTGGGCGTCGGCGAGATTTTCACCGGCGGCGGTGGCTTGGGTGCTGTACGGAGTTTCTGTGTCGCCTGGTTCAACTCTATATATCTCTGCACTCCGGTTGTTTGTCGCGCCGCTCTCAAACCCGGCTATTACCCAGTCAAGATCACCATCGTCATCGAGGTCCTCAAGCGCTACGTCGCCATTGGTGACACCGACGTCCGTGCTCCTTCTCGAGAAATGGAATTCTCCGCCCCAGGTATTTTTATATACCAGTCGTACTGCACCTGCGGGAGATGAGGACTCACCGGACCCGGAAGCTAAACCGGTGAACACGATGTCAAGCTTGTCGTCGCCATCAAGGTCGCCAATGGCTATAGATGCGTTTTGCATACCGAAAGTATCCGCCTTTTCGCCCGATTCGTCAGTGGACCCATTGCCAAACAAAACAGCACTAGCGCCTTGGTTCGCAACCTCAGTAAACCTGCCGTCCCCGTCATTGGTATACACCGTGGCGATCGTCCCACTATTTGTAGATCCCGAGTTCCCTGTGTAGCCTGTCAGCACAACATCGAGATCACCGTCACCGTCCAGGTCGGCAAGTACAACTGCGCTGTTGTACACGTCGATGAGGTCGCCACTCGCGTCGGTGTCTTTCGTGAAATTCCCCGATCCATCATTCATATAGACCTCGGTAACTGGATCACTGCTGGCATTCAATCCCGTTATTACCAGATCGTGGTGGCCATCGCCGTCGAGATCACCGAAGGCACTATCACTATTCTCAACGCCGGAAAACGAGGATGTGGATTCTGTTAGAACAAGAATCACTTCTGAGCCACTATCACCACCATCCCCACTCGTCTCGCCGCCATCATCCACAGGCGTGCTATCAGTATCGGCGGCGGCACCGCCACCAGTCCCGGCCTCGTCACATCCTGCCAGCACTCCCATTACCAACACCACCAGCGCCACGTTCACCAGCGCCTGCCAACGGCTCCCCGTTCTCCGTCCATTTGCTCGTTTCATGTGTCCATAATTACGACCAAATTGCTCGGCGTTTCTTGTCCTGAATTGCTTTTTGCGCCGGTAGCCGCCGCACACACCCTCCGTTTACAATTCCACCGTGCCGAGGGAATCCCGATCGTTACAAGATGACTACCTCGTGGCGGTGATGCGGGCGGTGAGCTATATCGAGGACTCCCTCGGTGAGCCGATCGATCTGGATTCGGTGTGTCGGCGTGCGCACCTTTCCAAGTATTATTTCTCCCGGATCTTTCAGGCGATGGTGGGCGAGACGGTATTCGACTACCTTCGCAAGCGCCGCTTGGCCGAGATTGCACACCGTTTGGTCACCACAACGGAGGCGATCACGGAACTGGCGTTGCGGTACGGGTATGAGGCACAAAAAACGAAGACCAAGGCGTTTCGCACCCAGTACGGCGTTACGCCCGGCGCCTACCGGCGGGCGGGGAGAGGCCGCTACTTTTTTCATCGGGGCCGGCTAACCCCGGAGGCGGACCTCGATCTGC
>CAZNRF010000347.1:0-3713 GCA_964575075.1 uncultured Spirochaeta sp.
CCTTCGGCGTCTTTGTAAACGAGGACGCCGTGGATATTGCCGTCAGGTTCGACGGCGAAGCGGCCAGCAAAATCCCCGAGCGCCGCTGGCATTCCGATCAGGAGGTGGAGCGCCTCCCCGGGGGAAGCATCATCGTCCGATTCCGCACCAACCAGCAGTCCCAGGTGCTCTTCTGGGTATCCCAGTGGGGTCCCAACGCGGAAATCCTCGAGCCGCCGGAGCTACGCGAGCGCGCCCGGGAGTGGTTCTCCGGGGCGGCGGAGCGGTATCGGTAGGTATCAATCGAACTGACGTTCTGCGGAGTACCGTCCTCATCCCAATGAAAGACCCGCCCCGTGAGATGCAACGGGGTCCCATGCCGGGGACGGAGTCCCCAAGCGTTACCGGGATCGCCATCAACCGCAACTTGACCGCAAACGGCGCAGCCGTTTGAAACGCGAGAACCATCGCGCCTACCAGCGACCCAACGTAGGACTCAAACAGGTCGGCGGCCTTGGTAAAGACACCGCCACCCACGCGGGCGAAGAGCGCAATCGTTGAGGCGCCCAGACTGAATCCGCTGACGATGGGCAGCATGAAGTCGGTTATTGAGGCCTCGTCGCTCCCAACCTGTCGTAGAGCGATCAGTACCACCGTTGCCAGGCCGGCAAAAACCAGACCGACAACGACTTCGTAAACTAGCATAGTAGCCAAACTATCCCCCCGGTCCAGTCGCAATGCAAGGACTGGTTACCGGTCAGACCAATTGCGTCTGTGCGGATATGGATGTATTCCTGCTGTGTAAAGTGGACCCCAAATCCGGAGCAGGTCCGCGACTGGAAACGTCAGCTGTGAGACACGGGCGCAGACGTATTCTCCGGCACGCAGGATGCGGTTCGAAAGCAGGTATTGGCACTCAAAACGGGTGTTGACCTGGGAACTCTCGAACACCGCGGACCGTCCCCACTCCAGTATCGGGGGCAGAACTCCTCAGGAGGTCTACTCCAAGATCAGAACCAGGGCAGCAGCCTCAGGCCACGTTTAATTCACCGCTGCCCCTGTATAGACAAAGGGGTCCACTGCAGAAAAAGTGCACGGATGCCTACAGCGGTAAACTATAGCAACATGCCGAAGCTATTGGCAGTGCCAGTCGTCATAGATTCCGATATTACTTGCACCATTATTGTCCACAGAGATGGAGAGGGATCGCGTATACCCGACTCCAGAGCCACCATACATACATCCCGGAGTGCTTCTTAAGTTGATTCCGAGGGGCGTGCCAGTGTGCTGAATAGTCTTAGTTGTAACATCTTGTGGAGAGACTGTGACTGATCCTTTGCTGATTCCTTCCGCAGCTATTTCTATATCGACCAGTTGTAGCGTATCAGTAAAGTTTTGAAAATCGAGCCGAGCAGAATAAGTGTAATCTGTATCTCCTCCGGTGCCTCCTCCGGTGCCTCCCCCGGTGCCTCCCCCGGTGCCGCCCCCGGTGCCTCCTCCGGTGTCTCCTCCGGTGCCTCCTCCGGTGTCTCCTCCGGTGCCTCCCCCGGTGCCTCCTCCGGTGTCTCCCCCGGTGCCTCCCCCGCTGTCTTCCCCGGAACCGGGTGCTTCCGAATCGGAAGTCGTCGGGCCTTCACAACTCACAATTATGGACAGAAATAAAACAACACAAACCAGCAGGAATAATGAGCGGCCTGAGTTTGAGTTTGTTCCTAATGCCGTATTGCGCATGTTGATCATATTAAATCTCCTTTATTTTATTATTGTATTAATTTTATGCATTTTTTCAGAAACTCATCTTGAAAATGGCAGTAATCCCATTAATGAACCTTCGTCCCGGGTGCATACGGTGTTCCGTTTGTAGGACTCGGACACCCCACACCGATCGGCAGAAGCGACAGAATCACCAGAATTGAGGGGAAAGGGGCGTACCCGGATCTACTCGTCTTCATCAGGATCTTCTCTTTTTTTTTCCACGTTTGACCCCATTTTGAGATACGATCGTGGGGAGCGCTATAGAACTTTGGGTGTATTCGCGCCGGATAGGACCCTCATCTTTGTCGTTTCTGGACCGCACGCGGGTTATCCGGTACGAGAATCCCTTAGACCAGCTGATAACCGCGCTACCATCGACGGTGATCAGCCTCTCCTGACACGACGCGCGTCACGGGAACTGCCCCATTCCCTAATTGATCTGTAGCGCTATCGGTAGCACTTCGCAAAGCATTGATAGACTGTTCGAAGTTACGCCTCCGATAGCTCTTTCCTTCTATAACGATCTTGATCGCCCGGTGAACGAGTCGGTCCTTCACCGCGCGGCTTTCGAGAATACCCCTCCGAGAAACGGATCCGGAAAGACGCTGCACCACACCCTCACCGGGGGCGGTACGAAGAGTCGATGATTGCCACCGGGTGACACCCGCCATACTCAGTCATGATGTGCGTCGCGTCGATCTCTCATAACTCATTCGGGTGATCTGGTCGTGGAGGGCGTCAATTTTAGGATGTCGTTCGCCAGGATGAGATCGCCGACCTTCCGTTGTGTTCTGTCAAGCATCTTGCCCGCCGTCCATCGCTGTGCGTTTGGTTGCATCTCCTAACGTCCCGTCAGTCCACTATCGAGTGGTCCAGTTTCAGAGGGAGACGCTATACCCCATTCGTTCTATGACGGCATCAAAAATGCCTTCGTGAAGATCTCTGATCTGATCATAGAACTCACGTCGACCATCGTGACGGCCTTCAACCTCATGAATCCTCCTCATGATGAGATGTGGGTAACGGTTCTTGAGCCGATAGCCCTCCACAAATCCAATCCGGCGGAAAAGTCCCCTTCTCAGCCGAAACGCCGGTTGACCGCCGCCGGACGGATGCATAGTTTCCACAGGGGTGCTGAATGAGAAAGTTCTTGATCGTATTCGGAATTGTGGTCGCCGTTTCCCTCGTGGTCACGGCAGTCATCCTGCTGGTCCTGAACGGCATGGCAGACAGGCTGGAGACCCTTGTTGAGGACATGCGGCCCGTGGATGTCGGTCAACTCGAAGACGGTAGCTACACGGGAAGCTTTGAAGACTCCGCGGTAGGAGCCACCGTGGAGGTCACCGTGGAAGACGGTCGTATCGCGGCGGTCGAAGTAGTCGAGCAGAAGGCCAGTCCCGGCTACCAGGCCCGCGAAACGGTGGAACGGATCGAAGCGGCACAGTCGCCGCGGGTAGAGGCGGTATCCGGTGCAACCTGGAGCAGCCATTCGATCATGCTCGCCGTATACCGCGCGTTGAACCGCCCCTGAGGAGGACGCATGATACACGAGACGAGGGCCCGGGCGGCGGCGGTGGGCGCACGGATTGGTGACGCCCTGGCGATGCCGGCACACTGGTACTACGACACGGCGGATCTGGCGGCAACGTTCGGGCGCATCGATTCCTACCTGCCGCCGTCGACGATGCATCCGGGGAGCATTCTGTGGCGCAGCAGCTATGATCCTCGCGAGCCGGAGTACGATATCCTGGGCGATCAACGACCGTTCTGGGGACGGCGCGGTGTTCACTACCACCAGAACCTGCGGGCCGGCGAGAACACGCTGAACCTCAAGTTGATGCGCCTCGCCGTCTCCCTCGTGGATGAGTCCGGAGACTACGACCGCGACCAATACCTCCGGCGATATCAGGATTTCATGCTTCGACCGGCGGACCACCGGGATACCTATGTGGAGGAGTGCCACCGCGGGTTTTTTGAAA
>CAZNRF010000348.1:0-3707 GCA_964575075.1 uncultured Spirochaeta sp.
GCGATGAGGACTACTCCGATTACCACAAACACCGGCCCGCGCCATCGCGATGTTCCGCCGGCAGCCGGGCGGTGGCCGGCGGATGCCGCCGCCGAGGAGGACCCTGTACCGCGCCTCGCGGCGGCGTTCGCCACGGCAGGTTGGGCGGGTCGGGCGGGCTGGGCCGGTTGCGCCGGCTGGGCCGGTTGCACCGGCTGGGCGGACGCCCGCGTCGCCGCGGGTTGTGGCGGAGGAGGTTCCCCCGGGGCAGCCGGTTCCGGCGTATCTGGTTCCGCAGTCCCTTCCGCCGGCGTGGGCTCCGGCGGTGGCCGCGTGGTAGCCCGCCGCTGCTCCAGGAGCTCGTCCAAAAACGCCAGGAGCCGCCGCTGCTCGTCCCGAAACAACTCGTCCGGGGTGTCGCGGTCTGCGAGGACAGCGTCAATCCGCTCCACGGCGGTGACGTTTTCCCGGGCGGATTTCAGCGAGAACCCGTGCTGCACCATAAAGCGCACCGAGTATCCTTCCCCGGATGGATACAGATCCGCCCAGATGGGCGCGGGACACGCCGCGAGCAATTCACCCGCCCGCTGCGCGAAACCCTCCGGCGTTCCTCCCTCCGCGGTCTCAGCGGTGGCGTTCCACTCGAGCAACACCTTCATGAGCCGCCCGAAGGCGTCATCCCGGTCCGTGTCCAGCTCGCCGGGATCTACTCCGGCGGCCGTTCCCTGGGGCAGCGCATCCACCCCGGCGAACACCCGATACGGAATCCCAGCCACCACGGGCACGCGCCCATCGAACAGCTCATCCGGAACTGCCGGCCACGCTCCCGTGCCGGAGGCCCGAAAGGTAGCTGTCGCCGGTTCTCCCGGGATCTCGGATAGATCGAACTCACGGCTCACCGGAGCGTATTCCATGGGGAGGCCCGCCACGCGCAACACCTCCATCAAGTGGTCAAGGCGACGCGGCGACTCGGATGAGGAGGCGTCTCGCGCCACGATCACCGGCTGGGTTGCACCAGCCAGCAGCCTCCGGCGCAGGCGCCATTTGCCCCACCGCAGCAGTTCCTCCGAATCTACCGGTCCCGCCACCGCGGTCAACAGGTCCGGATCGATCATGCGACGCGCCAGCGCCTCCACCGCTCCTGACTGCAGGGCTGTGGCCGTAAGCTGCCCCTGGGAGAAGCGAAACAGAGACCGATCGGTTCCAACCAGAAACCCTGCCGGATCAAACACCTCCCGCCGGTAGGCACCGTCGGATCGGTCGACAATGGCGGCTACCCGGTCAAGGAGGTACGCCCCGTGGCGGTCGCTCTGTTCAACGGCGTCCAACTCATAGATGCGGTGTCCATTAACGGTGAGGTACAAGTTGCCATCGGTAAGAAACTCTACAAACGCTCCCTGTGGAAGTCGGCGATGCGAGGAAGAGATGGGCCGTTCCCGAACGCGATCCATGCCGGTAAGGGGCGAGAAGGCGTGGACGAGCTCCGCGCTCCCGGTATATTCCGGACGGCGCGGACCAACAGCTCCCACCGTCTCAGCTTCCTGCAACGGATTGCCGGTGACCCGATCGCTCAGTACGACCGTACCGATATAGGGACGGATGCGATCAGGGAGATGGGGAGATGTACCAACGCGAAGAAACGGACGAACCCGGTGATCATCGGAACCTACGTAGATTACGTAGCACTCCCGGTCAATCCGAAAAACGCGCCCTCCTGCTTTGTTACTCGTCGGCTCACTCACAATCGTGTCTTCCAATTATAGCAACCAATTTGCGTCACGTCATTTTCTATTCCCTTTGAATCCTTTGCAACACGTCGAATTCGGACTATTCTTGAGAGGAGATGGTCATTACACAACGACGGCAGAGTAAAATTATTCCGGTAGCCGGCGGCAAAGGCGGTGTTGGAAAGACGGAGATCACCGCGAGTCTCGGCTTGCGCCTGGGACAACTGGGATACCGGGTAGTCCTGATCGACCTCGATCTTGGCGGGTCGAACCTCCATTCCACCCTGGCGATCAAGAACAAAAATCCGGGCCTGGGAACGTTTTTCTCTGACCGGAAATTGTCCTTTGATTCGCTGGTGAACTCCACGCCGTATGAGAACGTTTCCTTCGTTCCCGGGGATGTTTTGGTGGCGGGCATGCCGAACCTCACCTTTGCCCAGAAGAAAAGTCTCCTCACTCACGTGGAGAACCTCGACGCCGACTACGTGCTGCTGGACCTGGGATCGGGAGCATCGAACAACGTGGTGGATTTTTTCCTCGTTTCAAACTCGGGAATCGTCGTGACCTCCCCTCACGTGGGGTCGATCCTCAACGGCTACAGTTTTCTCAAGAACGCGGCGTACCGTTTTTTACAGCGAGCGTTTGCGAAAGATAAGGATATATCCAAGTACCTGCGAGCCCGCGTTCGCGAGCGAGTGCCGGGACAACCGATGAAGATGCAGGAACTCATAGACGGTATGCGGGAGATCAACGGGGAGCAGGCGGATAAGGCACGGCGCTTTGTCGACCTGCTGCAGCCAAGTTTGGTACTCAACCTGGTTCGCGCTGCGGACGACCTCAACATCGCGGAAAGCCTCCGGGAGCTGGTTGCCAAGAACGTGGATGTAGACCTGCAGTCCCTCGGAGCGGTGATGTTTGAGGAACGCCTCTCAGCCACCTTTCGCACCACCAAGCCGCTGGTGGTGGCAGACCCGCAGAGTCTCTTCGCGATTGAGATCGATCGGTTGGCCCAGAAGATCGTGCAATCACCCCAGTTTCCCACGCTGGCACTGGAAAAGAGCATGTATGAGAGCTCCTACGAGCTCACCCGGATCGAGCTCCAGTACGATGAGGCGGAAGTGCAAAACGCCGCCGCCGGCCAGTCCGGTCAGGGGGGCATCAGCGAGCAGGACGCGGAGGAGTTCATTCAAGTGATGGCTCAGCAGCGCAAGAAGATTCAGGAGCTGCAGGGCACCGTGCATCGCCTCACGTTGGGCCGCGGCTGAGCCGGGAGCGTCACTGACCACACCGACCGTCGAGAGGATCTTGTTGTGAATCGTGATGATCTGCGGCGCCGAATCGTGACCGTGTCGCGGGAGGAGTTTTCCCGCTCCGGCGGCCCTGGCGGCCAGAACGTAAATAAGCTCAATACTCAGGTCACCCTCTCCGTGCCGATCGCCGCGCTGGAGCTTCCCCCGGAGCAGGAGGAACGCGTCCGCGATCAGCTTGGCACGCGGATAAACGGTGAAGGAGAGCTGGTGATTCGCGCCGCGGAGACGCGCAGCCAGCTCCAGAACCGCACCCGCGCGGTAGACCGCGCCGTGAGCCTCATTGACGGCGCCCGCCGACCACCCCGGCGGCGGCGCCCCACCCAACCGACCCGCGCCTCTCGGGAGCGGCGGCTGCGGGCAAAGGAGATACGAGGGCGCCGAAAACAGGAACGGCGGCCACCGGAAACGTAGGAGCCGGCGATTACTCGATATCCGCGCTGGACAGCGGGTAGTCGCGCTCGGCGATGTTGCCCACCCAGGCGGGGTTGATGTGCCGGGACGGATCAAGGGCCCGCCCCACCCGCACGCCGGGGCGAAAAGCGCGCCGCTCGGCGGCGCTGATAGCGTTGCGCCGATCCGAGAGGCCCGCGTCGAGCTGCATGTGGGGGATGCCGTGAAGGGGGGGGCGGCCGAGGGGATCGTCCCGCTCGAAGACGGTAACGAAGTGGCCCGCCTGATTGAGCTGATCCGC
>CAZNRF010000349.1:0-3677 GCA_964575075.1 uncultured Spirochaeta sp.
CCATCCGTGGCGATCTTCCACCGCCCCGTACTGAATGCCCTTCAGTTCCACCAGAATATCCCGGGTGAGTTCACCCATCTGGCGATTGCGCAACACCTTCTCCGCGCCGTTATGGGTAATCGACTCCAGGTACGACAAGCCCGCCGCGGTCCCGGTAACAAACGCCTCTTGCGCCTCGGACATCACCTCATCAATTGAGATCCGTCGCTCCTCCACCGCCACGCCCCGGTCCGCCGCAAGCTGAATCACGCTGGTGCGGGTGATTCCCGGCAGAATCGTGTCGGACAGGCTCGGCGGTACCAGGGTGCCGTCGTTCAGCAGGAAGAAGATGTTGCTCGATGAGCCCTCTTCGATATAGGTCTGCTCCCGGGCATCGAGGAAGATCGCTTCCATAAAACCCCGCTCCATCACCTCGTACTTCACCATCGTGGGCAGCACGTAATTGGCGTCGCACTTGATCCACCCCGTGCCACCCGGCGTGGCGCGCACCTTGTCGGTGGTAATCGCCTTGTTGTCCGAGTCGGGGTCGAAATAGCTCCCAACCGGTGTGGTCACCGTTACAAAGTAGGGGTGTTTGGGGATATTCAGCCCGATTCCCGCCTCGGAGTACGAGAAGGGCCGGATATAGACCGAATCCGCGGTAAGAAAATTGTCGCGTTCCCATTTCCGATCATATTCCGGTTGGAACCCGAGGGTTGCGTTGCGCCACACCGTCCCCACCACGCCGGCGACAAACAGATCCTCTGGGAGCGCCGGCATCCTCAAGCCCTTCATGGAGCGGTGCATCCGCTTCGCGTTCTCCTCGGGCCGGAAGATTTTCAGCCCGCCGTCAGGTTGGGGAAACGCCTTCAGCCCCTCAAAGCAGCCATAGCCGTACTGAGTGGTGTAGTTCACCAGTGGCAGCCCGTCGATCCAGTTGCGTTTTACCAGCAACGCCTGGCGGTCCTCATGGCTGAGTGCGGCCTCTTCTGCGGGGGTGAGGTGTTCCTGCTCGAGAAACTGCCCCTCCCATTCCTCTGCATCGCTGTACTGTGCCACATAGACCCAGGGGTATACGGCTAAAGAAAAATTTGCTGCCATGATAGCCATTCTATGAGTGCCGCCATTGGCGGTCAACCAGAATACCGATATAGTGGGGCCGCTCAGGGAGGCTCGTTTCGATGGTAGACAATGTAATAATTCTGGCCGGTGGTTCGGGAACACGCCTATGGCCCGCATCCACCCAGGATCGGCCCAAGCAGTTTTTTGATCCCGGCACGGGGAAGTCACTGTTGCAGATGACGGTGGAGCGCGCCGGTGAGGTGGCGCCCCGGGCCACGATCGTCATCGTGACCCACGTCTCCCAGATGGATCGCGTCCTCGATGATTGCCTCAAGCTCGGCGCCGTTCGGGAGCGGCTCGTTATTCTGCCGGAACCGGAAGCGCGGAACACCGCGCCGGCGATCGGGTTCGCCGTGACGTATCTGGAAGATAATGGAGCCGCCGAAGAAACCTCGTTAGTCCTCGCCTCGGACCATCTCATCACTCCGGTAGACGCGTTTGCCGAGGATGTGGGGAAAGCCTCGGCGCTGGCGCAGGAGGGGTACCTGGTCACCTTTGGGGTCCAGCCGATCCGTCCAGAAACCGGGTACGGCTATATCGAAGGCGGTGAAGAACACGGCCCCGGGCGCCTGGTGGCCTCCTTTCGGGAAAAACCGGACGAGGAGACCGCCCAGCGCTACCTGGATGCCGGCAACTTCTACTGGAATAGCGGCATGTTCGTCTTTCAGAACAGCGCCCTCCGGAAGGAACTCGCTACCTACGAGCCGGCCATCACCGATACCTTCGCCGAGATCCAGTCACTCCCCTTTGAGCAGCGCCGGGTGTCGCTGCCGGTAGTCAACCGCGAAGGCGTCACCATCGCCTGGAAATCGGGCTATATCGACCAGCTCTACACCAACCTCCCCAGGATTTCCATCGATTACGCCGTCATGGAGCGCTCGGAGAAAGCGGCGGTGGTGGAGACCACCTTCCGCTGGAACGATATCGGCAGTTGGGATGAGATGGCGCAGCTCACCGATGACGGCGTGGTCGGTGTAACAGGGGCCAACTCCTACACCCCCCGGGACGGCCGCCCGCAGCAACCGGCGGTGCAGGTGGAGAGTGCCGGCAATTACGTGTACTCCGAGCTGCCGGTGATGCTCTGCGGGGTGGATGATCTCAATGTGGTGGTCAAGAACGGGCGGGTGTTGGTGTCCCGCCGCGGCAAGGGGCAACTCGTAAAGGACGGCGTAGAACAACTCCACGCCGCCGGCCGTGAGGACGTAACCTGATTACGGGGTGATGCGCGCCGACCAGCGGCGCAGGCGCAGCGCCGTGTCCCGCGCGATCAAGCGGCTCAGGCGGTGCGCGGCAGCCTCACCGCCGGCGGCATCCGCCGCGGCATCCTTTTCTCCGGCGATATCCTTGAGGTAGTCGTCGCGTCGCCGGGAAAGTCGCACCAATGGTTCCCGCACACCGGCGTGTTCTTTGCGCGCAAACATCACCGTAGAACGCGCCCAACTAAGCTGCTCAATATGGTGCGTCAGATTCCGCGTCCACGTTCGGGTATCCAGATCCTGCACCACCGACTTCCGCCCGCGGCGCTTTGCCTCTTCCTGCTCTTCTAGAAAGGTTGCATAGTTCTTGCGGATACTGTCAAAGATCTGATTAAAGGTGGCGGCGAAGGTGCGGGAGTACATCTCCAGACGGTAGCTGTTGGCCTGTTCCTTGAGCTTGCGGTAGGTGGCGGTCTCCTCCCGGTACTTCTGCAGTTGCAGCAGGATGTTCTTGATCGCCGCGTTCATCTTGGCGTTGGGATCGGCCTGCACAATCTCCTTTACATCGGCGATGATCTGGTTCACATCCGCCGATTCCGCGGCCTGCTCCGCCTGCTCGGCGGGCTCTTCCGCGTCTTCGGATGAGATAAACTCGATGTCCCGGGTGAGCAGTGCCCGTTGCACCACGGTGATCAGCACAATGCCGGTGAGGCGAAACTCAAGATCCGCCAGCCGCCCAAACACCTCGCTGGAGTACTCCGCCTCCGCCAGTTCCCCAAAGATCAGCGAGAGTTCGTGCAGCCGAAACTCAAACACTCCACCTTCAATCGCCGACTCGAGGCGCTCCGCATGGTGCTCCAGGGTGACCCGCAGCTGCTCAGCGTCCCGTGTGCCGGGAGACTCAATACAGAGATGTTCAAATAGCTGTTCCGGCCGGTGCATGCGTTCCTTGATCTCAAACCACTCACCTCCGGCCAACTGCTCCAAGCCTGCCACACCTACAGCATAACAGGAAACGCCGGCCGGGACGAGAACTCTCAGCAGCCTATCAAGCCGCCTTCCCTTGCGAACATCGCCGTTTCGTGCAGCAAAAAACCCAAAAAGTGTGAATAAATCGCGGTTGAGGCCCGATAATGGTGTAACCATCTTGCGTTCTGCCGGGTTTTGGGGCAAGATACACAGGATGAATGTACCGGGGGTGTTGAACAGCTGTTCGCTGGACCAAGTTTTCTTGACAGCGAAATTTGCGGTTGCTATACTACCTGGGAATCCTAAGATCAGGGGTGGCAAACGGGCCGTTGGCCTTACAGCCCCGACACATTCGAGGAGGAATCTATAATGAGAAAAACATTTCTCGTACTGCTCGCGATGACTATGGTA
>CAZNRF010000350.1:0-3672 GCA_964575075.1 uncultured Spirochaeta sp.
CATCCCGTCTGGGACGAATGGGACGTCGCGATCGTCCTTGATGCTTGCCGACCCGATGTTCTGCAAGAATGCGCTGATGAATTTGACTTCATTCCAGAGACTGTCCCATACAGGCGTTCGAACGCGTCACAATCAAAAGCTTGGATGGATGCGAATTTTACGAATGAATATACACAGGAGATGGCTGCCACTACTTACATCACTGGAAACCCGTTCTCCTCTCAGGCAAATGCACAGTATTTTCACAGGGTTGATGAAGTGTGGAAATACTCGTGGTCAAAGGAGTTAGGAACACAGCCCCCTCAACCAATCACTGCTAAAGCAATTGAATTGGGGAGAGAGCAACATCCCGACAAACTGCTAATTCATTATATGCAACCGCACTTTCCCAGTATCCCGATCGATCTTGACTCCAAAATCGACATAGATCGATTCGGAGAGGGTGGTGGGACTAATATTTTCAGCCGGTTGAAGTCAGGAGAGCTGTCCTACGAGGAGGTCTGGAGTGCCTACCGAGAAAATTGCAAGTACGTACTAGAAGAGGTTGAAATATTTCTCGAAAACTATGACGCCAAGAACGTAGTCATAACGGCGGACCACGGAAATGCGTTCGGGGAGTTTGGTTTTTATCGCCATCCTGCGGACTGCCAAATTCCAGCGGTTCGCAATGTTCCTTGGGTTCGGACAACGGCTCAGGACAATGAAACGTTCTCCCCTGACACACTCGTCGAAAAACATGGTTCTGAAACTATTGAAGAACGCTTGGAAGACCTTGGATACATCATGTAACGGGGTTAGAAAACAGACATCCCAACCATTACTATGGTTCTAAAAAGAACGAGGACAACATTGAATCCGTGTTGGACGATGTATGTTTCTTTGACTATTCACTCAGGGAGTCGGAAACAACCTCATATGAACCACCATGGTCGTGATGCAAGACTCGGTGTCCGAGTATTACACGGGGTTTCCTACTCTGCCCCGAAAATCGGAAATTAGCGGTTGGTGCCGTACTGGAACCCGGTTTGCGGCACGTCAACCCCCACAGTTGGAGCGCCAGATCCGGTTTCCTCCGACCCGCCAAGCCACGCCACTTGCGAGCGTTGCTGTCTGAGTGCTTCCGGCGAGAATTCTGCTAAGTAGTGGTCGCGAAAGGTCTGCCAGTCCTCCCAGCCACCCCACTCCATCACGACTGACGGCATCACGCCGGCCTCGAGCAGCCGGACCCCCCAGGATCGACGCAAGTCATGCGGGCCGACCTCCAGCCAGCCACGATCGCCGGCCTCGGCATGGCAGCGTTCGCGCGCCCTGCTGACCCAATCATAAAGCGTGCTGTCGTGGACAGTCACGATCGGGTCATCCGGCTCGCGATCATCAAACCGCCGCAGATTGTGGATCGTCGTCAGCAGATCCGCCGGGATGGGCGTCTCACGATATTTGTCGCCTTTGCCGTGCCAAATGCGGATGACCGGGCCGATTTCCGTATCCCTGGCGTTGGCAAAGGTCACGTCCACGACCTCCTGCCGACGCAACCCCGACCGGGCCATGAGCGTGAGTGCGATCTCGACCTCGATGCGATCGTCAGCGTGTGAGAGCAGCTGCTGAATCTCTTTTTCGGAGAGCCACACCCGTTTGCCGTCGTCTTCGGGGAAGTCTTTCAGTCTCATACCATCTGTTTCGATCGCTGTCTCTCGGGGAGTTCATCTACGTTGTCGTAGATACGTTCGGCCATTTGTTCGGCGGTCTTGGCGTCCCACTGCTCACCCTCTTGTCGCCAGGCACGCTTGAGGTGATGCAAGTAGTCATACAACCAGCGGATCGCTTCGGGCGTACCTTCGACGGTCATCATGACGGGGCTCATCGAGACAGCGTGCAGATCGCCGTCTGGGAAGTCCTCGGCGCTTTTTGCGTCTTGCCAGTGCTGCTTGACCCAGTTGTCGCGAGGGTAGTCGATCTGGATTATATCATCCCTCATAATCTCAATTAGGATCTAACAGATGATGAAGATTACGGTCAAAACTGGGGCTCAAAGTACTGCGAGAGAGTAAAAACAGACGGGAATGGGGGATTCGCGTGTGTCAAGACCGGGTGGGGATGGATAAACAGTATGCCGCTATACAAATGTGAACGCCTGATTCCAACGAAGTAACTGATTATCGGTTGAATCTATACGGTTCTTCATCCTCGGATGCGACGCGCTAGCCGGCAAATTGCTGTGTCAGAAAACAGGTAAGAGTGTCAGTCGTCGTCCAGCTGGGCGCGGAGTTCTTCGACCTCCTCTTCGAGGCGCTGCACGCGCTCGTCCAATTCCTCCTCGCAGAACTCTTCGCGGGCCTGCTCGTAGAGTTCGGGCGCGTTCTCGCGGAGTATTCGAGCGTCCTCACCAAGGAGATCGAGCTTGTTCTTAATTCGGGAGATGTGGGTACTCCGCGTGTTATCGTCCATGTCCTCGTCAGTGAGGGCTTGTCGTTCGCCGTCGGTGAGGAGCGCCCGCGCCATCCTACTGTCTGAAACTGGCCGCTGTGACATATATGGTACGAAGTACGGTATCCCGTACTATAACGGTTGGGTTGCTCAGTAACACATCCTGTATTGAGTAACAATTATGTTACTGGAGACGGTACGGTAGGATGCAATGGCGGAAGACAACGACACCGACCGCGAGTTCGGAAGTATGGAGGAGATCGAAGAAACGCTGATGCAGATGAACGAAGACGTCACCAGCGACGGTCTGGACGAAGTGGTGCTGGAGGGAGAACTCGGCTACCACATCTTTGCGGACAACGACGCCGATTCTCCAGTCGCTGGGTTCCGTAAGCAGATGCACGTCGCATTCGATCAGGCCATTCAGGAACTCTTCGTGGACGAGGACATCATCCGCGACTACCACGGTGAAGTGACGGCGCAGACTGTCTGCGCGACTGTCGAAGACCAGATGGACGACTTCATGGGCCACGGTGGTCTGGACGAGGCGTTCCTGGTGGCGCTCGGTCGTCAGCTCGGCGCTGAACCCGACCGGATGAGCGCTGGCAAGATGTACAGCGACGACAATCCGGCAGAGGTGTTCTAACCATGCAGATCGAGACGCCGTTCCCCGTCGAAGGGACCGTCACGCCGACCGAGTACGGCTACTCTGCGAGCCTCCCGTGCGAATCGGAGTGGCTCACCGAGACCGAGAACGGGGACTACCTCCAGCAGGCAGTGGATCGCGCCGCCCGCAAGTACGGGGAAGGAACAGAGGTTCGCGTCCGCTTCACGTCCGACCGATTCGGAGACCAGTGCGGCGGCTACGAACTTCTTGGCCCGGTTGAGGAGGAGGCGAACTGAGATGGCAGAACAAGACCCGAACGTCCTACCGAACGGCGCTGAAATCCACTTCACCGACGAGCGAGATGCGCACGTCCCTGACCGTGTTGAGTTCCTTCGTGGCGGTTTCGTGAAGGCGATCTACAAGAACCAATACGAAATCAAGGTCTACCCGTCAGACGTCATCGAAGGCGTGTACACGCACACCAAACATCTCGAAGACGAAGATTGGTGGTGACGTTCCAGTCGGTACTATTATAAGTCCCGTTTAACTACTAGTCGCGCGATAACGTGTCGGGGGCCGCAGGACAGAGGGATGCGAGAGACGAGGTTCATATTGATTTCTCCGAAACCGTCCACATCGAC
>CAZNRF010000351.1:0-3671 GCA_964575075.1 uncultured Spirochaeta sp.
GAAGCTTCGTTTGTTGCGGTGGCGTATTCGCTGGTACTCGGGATGTTGGTCTACCGCACCGTATCGATCGGGAAGTTTTGGCAGGTCATGCTGGATACCGCTCGGCTTTCATCCATAGTGCTTTTCGCGGTGGGAACCGCCTCCATTTATGCGTGGGTGCTGTCCTACTACAACATACCGCGGTTTTTGGTCGGTGTTCTGGGCGGAATCACGACCTCACCCGAGTTGATGTTGCTTGTTTTCGTTGCAGTGTTCCTTGTGGTCGGGACCTTTATGGACGCCGTCCCGGCAATCGTCATTCTTGGACCTCTCCTGGCTCCGATTGCGGACTTCGTAGGGATTCATCCGTTGCATTTCGGTATCGTCGGCGTCATTTCTCTGGCATTTGGTTTGGTTACGCCACCTTATGGCCTGTGTTTGCTCATTTCCAGTGAAATTGCCGGAATCAACGCGATGCGTTCCATAAAGGAGATCGGTTACTTTTTGATTGCCATGCTGTTGGTTCTGGTGTTGATCATCTTCTTTCCGAGACTCACGCTTGGTATTCCGCAGGCGATGATGCCGGAGCTGTTCATGTAGCACACCAAGGACGCGAAATGACTCCATGCCTAGTAGTGGAGAGTCAACGCTTACCTGGGGAGGGGCGCAGGAGTGAAAGACAAAACCCTCACAGCGTCGGACGCCGTCTCCTTGATCCCCGATGGTGCCACGGTAGCACTACACGGGTCCGGCGGGGGTGTTTGCGAACCCGCCCTGTTGATCCGGAGTCTGGGCGAACGGTTCACAAGAGTCGGTTCCCCGCAAGGGATCACTATCGTCCATTCGACGGGCATAGGAAACCGAGAGGGGACCGGGCTCGACTACCTGGCAATTCCTGGTCTTGTGAGGCGCGATATCGCGGGTCATTTCGGGATGTCGCCAAAGCTCGCGGGGCTGATTTCAACGAACCAAGTAGAAGCGTACAATTTCCCGCAAGGTGTCCTCTCGCATATGTTTCGGGCGGTGGCGGGCGGGACGCCCGGTGTCATCACGAAGGTCGGGCTGAATACCTACGTCGACCCGCGGATCGAAGGAGGGAAGACAAACGAAATAACGACGGAAGACCTGGTTCGCGTGGTAGATTTCGATGACGGAGAGTGGCTCTTTTTTCCCCGTTTCCATTTCGACGTCGCCTTCGTACGGGGTACAACGGCGGACCTGAACGGCAATATCACCAACGAAGAAGACGGTCCGATGCTCGAGGGCATGGCCATCGCCCAGGCCGTTAAGAACTGTGGTGGCATTGTCATCGCCCAGGTCAAGTACCTCTCCGAGCGGGGCACCTTGAATCCGCAGCAGGTGCGGATCCCTGGCATCTACGTGGATCATATCGTCGTAGATCCCGAGCAAACGCAGACGTGTCTCCACACCTACGAGCCGGCATTCTCGGGCCATGTAAAGGCGCCTTTGGAACGGATCGAGCCGTTACCCCTCGGGCCGAAGAAAATCATCGCTCGACGAGCGGCAAGAGAGCTTTTCGAAGGTGCTGTGGTGAATCTCGGGTATGGTACGCCCGATGGGGTGGCCGCCGTTGCGTCAGAAGAGGGGATTATGGACAAGTTTACCCTTACCGTGGAACAGGGAGCGATCGGGGGACGTCCTGCGGGAGGAGTAGTGTTCGGTATGGCCTATAATCCCGAGGCGATCATCCCTATGGACGCCCAGTTCACGTACTATGACGGCGGTGGTCTCAATCTAGCGTATTTGGGAATGGCGCAGGTAGACCGATACGGGAACGTGAACTCCAGTAAGGTGGCCGGGATGCTTGCCGGCTGCGGCGGATTCATCAACATTACCCAAAACGCACAGAAGGTCATATTCTGCGGGACTTTCACCGCCAAGGGATTGCGGTGCAGCGTGGCCGACGGTGCGTTGACGATCGAGAACGAGGGAGACGTGCGCAAGTTCGTCTCGGACGTCACACAGATTAGTTTCAGCGGCAAATACGCAAATACGCAGGGCCAACCCGTGCTCTATGTAACTGAACGAGCGGTTTTGTCTCTCGGTCCCGAAGGTCTCGTTCTCGAGGAGATAGCACCCGGCGTTGATATCGAACGGGACGTTCTGTCCCAAATGGATTTCCGTCCTTCAGTCTCTTCGGATCTGAAACAGATGGATGCAGCGTTCTTCCGAGAGTGAGGGGACAGAATGGCTACAACACACGTTACGGTGGACATCGACGACGGCGTCGTCCGGGTTACGCTCATCGCCGAGCCTGCCGGGAAGCCGCCGACCTTAGACTTCGAAGTGCTCGATCAGCTGGAGGGCGCCATCCGGGAAACGGAGCGCCAACTACCCCACGCAAGGACCATGATCGTGGAGAGTGCGGAGCCCGAGTACTTCGTAGTCGGCGCCAACTTGAGGGCTCTGCAGGAGATTGACGAGCAGAGTATTCGCCCTTGGGTCCGGCGAGGGCACGAAGTATTCGCTCATTTGCAGGAGCTCTCGATCCCGGTCGTCGCCATCGTGCGAGGATATGCCGGCGGCGGCGGTTTGGAGCTTGCCCTGGCCTGTGATTTCATTTATGCCACGGACACGGCGCGTTTTGCCCTACCGGAGGCCGGTTTAGGGCTGGTGACCGGATGGGGGGGCAGTTATCGTCTATCGGAGCGGATAGGCGCTGCCCGGGCGAAAGAGATGGTGTTTACCGGTCGCGCAGTCGATGCGAAGGCTGCGTCTGAGATGGGTCTCATCAATTTTTTTGGTTCTGAAGAAGAGGTGCAGCAAAGACTGTCTCAGTTCGTGGCCGATGTGACTGCAAATAGCGCGGTGTCTCTGGCCATGGAGAAGTCACTGATGAATGCAGCGCGGAAAATGCCGATCGAACAGATGAAGTTCGAAGAAGCTGTCGCTTCCACGGCGGCAATGAGCTCAAGCGATACGGCAGAGCGGTTAAATAGGTTCTTCGCCAATCGGCGAGGGAACAAGAGGGAGTAGAAGCATTGTCGTATCTTGATGACGAGGAGCGTCTTCAAGAGATTCGCAGTCTCTATCTTACGCGGCTGCTGAAGCCGAAGCTCACGGCGGAGCGGGCGCGCATAATCACCGAATCATATGAGCGCACGCGTCGTGAGCCGATGGTGATTCGCCGCGCAATAGCTTTGCGGGATATCCTGGCCCACATGACGATCTATCTGGAACCGTGGGAGCTCTTGGCGGGAAACCTTGGTCCGGAACCGGTTTCAGCGCCGGTGTACCCGGAAGGTGGTGCCGACTACATCCTCGAGGAGATGGACACTTACGGGTCTCGTCCCGGCGACAAGTTTGAAGTCACGGAACAAACAAAGGCTGAACTGCACGATATACTCCCGCGGTGGAACGGGCGAACGCTACGTGAATACGGGTTGGCCCTCATCCCGGACGGTCCGGTTCAGATGCGACGAGCCGGAGTCTTTGGCGCGGAAAACATGCTGACCTGCGGCACCGGACATTTTCTTCCGAACTATGAGAAGATCCTCGCCGGTGGTTTTGTATCGGTGCGAGAGCAAGCACATCGGGCCCTCGAGCAGGTTGATCTCAGTACTGAAATCGGGTTTGAACAGCGAAACTTCTACCGAGCGGTTGTCCTTATTTGCGACGCCGTGCGTGATTTCGCGGCGCGCTACGCAGTCCTTGCCGAGAGGATGGCTCTA
>CAZNRF010000352.1:0-3667 GCA_964575075.1 uncultured Spirochaeta sp.
ACCAATCGCCAGTCCGTATTCGTCGGCCCCACGGGCGAGGAGGTTTGAGGCGTGGGCAATGCGGTCAACGATCTCTCGGGTGGTGCCCAGTTCGTCGGTGACGACGATGCGCACATTATTAAGCCCGGGTACTAAGTGTACATCGGACAAAGAGTATCGCCCGGCGGGTAGTCTTTCGGTGCGGATCAGTCGTTCGTTAAGGTAGATCTCCACGGTGCCGGAGGTCTCCAGATCGAAAAACGCTTGAAAGCGATCTGCCAGAACGGGAGTACCGGCAAGCCCCGCTCGCTTCTCTATCCCCGCTCCAAAAACGGGTTGACCTGTTTGAAATCCAAACGAGTCGATCCGCGTGGTGCCGGCGGTGATTCGAGTGGTGCTGAACAGATCGCGACTTACCGCCGCTTGCCAGGATTGGATCGCTTGCTCATCGGCGCCGTGTTGTGCGTTGATGGTTCCGGAGAACACCGTTCCGGCGTAGGTGATGCTGGGAAGAAGCTCCACACCCAGCCGCTGCCGTACCTCCCCGGGGGCGTCTTCGGACTCCGCTACGGTCACATGCTGGCCGGTAAGTTGGAACGGAAGAGCGACACTCACGTGAGCGGGAGAAACGGTTTCTTCAGCATTTCGGCTTCTGCCTCCTGTCCCGCTGATTTCCCGAATCGGCTGGAGCGCGGCTGGTATGCTTATCTGTGCGGTGAGATCAGCCGGAGAATAGGTGGCATCCAATCCGGCGGCGGTGAGCATTTTTAGACTCAGCCACTCATTCTCGAACAGTTCGCTCAGGATATCCGGTTGCGTCAGGGGTTGAACCGTGGGGCCGAACTCCGCAGCAGCCAGGGATTCAAGCGTGCCATCAGGCTGGATTCGGGCGGTTACCACATACTGCTCGGTGATTCTCCCATCGGTGACGATGACATCGATCGGTACCACGAACGGTTCTTCTTGGGCGCTGATACGTTCTCCACTTACATTGAAGAAGGCGACCAGGACTACGAGAACGAGGTGGCTGTGGGACCGGACTCGAGCCCTCATGCCGCACCCTCCACTGTTAGGGAGACACGGTGAGGTTGGGAGTCACCTCCACCGTCGAAGGAAGGATAGCCTCGCTGAGCTGTACCGTCTGCTCGATCCGAGAGCCGGCAAGCAGGTTCGTCCCTGAGAGCACCGGAAGCGACTCAGCATCAAACTCTTCCCGGTATGCTCGGCCGTCGGGGGTGGTTCCTTCAATAGCTATACGGGCGTCGCGGACAACGGTGTGCTTTGTACCCGGGTTTTCAAAGAGTAGGCGAAATTCGGTGACACCGCCGGAGCGGTCAGGATTTCCCACTCCGGTGGCCGAGTTCAGTACGACACTTCCGGTGGCATCCGGGGGAGTGATATAGACAGCCCCAACGTAGCGGTACATAAACGAGAGGGTGACCCCGCCGCCACTGCCTTCATCCTCGTCGATATCTTCAACGGCCACCTGTTCAAAGATGATGCGATACGCCTGCTCCTGCGTGACTGCTCCTCCACGCCATTGCACCCGCACCGCTTGCGTCTGCCCCGGCTGCAGCAGCAGCCGGCCGGGAAATACGAGGAACTCGTCTTCTACGGGGTTGCGTGTCTCGTCGCCGTTTCGCTCGAGTTCGCGGGAGGTAGTGCGAATGCGGACGGCGATCGCCTCGGTCTGCGTATTGGTAATGCGGTAGGTGCGGATACTATCGCGGCCGGTGGGAGCGAAGCTCGCAGACAGGGGCTCTACATTCATACTCCACATAGCGGGCGTAACAAAGAGGATCATACTTACTACGGTCACGTACCAATGTTTCATAGGTGCCTCGCCGGTGGGGGTCAGTCTACAAGCGGCGGATCCCCGCGGGATCCGCCGGACGTTACGATTCAGGAACGCGCGTGACTACTCTGCCACAATTGTGAAGGTGAGGGTATCACTATAATCACCATCGTACAGGTTGACATTCAGGGCGTCATAGCTAATCAGCAAACTCTTTTCATCCCCTTCATGCACTCCAGGCGTGGCAGTTCTCGATTCTCGCTTCGCAAACGTGTGGGCATCCGAGGCGGTCGTATCGGTGGCAAAGCTGTTACCGGGATTGGAGACGGACTCACCGCCGTAGTTCAGGGCATAGCCAAGACGGTCAAAGGTATCTCCGCTGTCTGCCTGGCCTTTCAGGGTAAAGCCGTTTTCCGACTCCACCGATACCGTATACCCGGCGCGCACGTTGCTTCGTTCTACCACCGTGGCGATGAGTCGATCGGATACTGCCGACTCCAGGTCTAAGTTTTCCGAGTCTACCGGAGTGATCGTGATATCTACCCGCTCAGGGACGTTTCCACCGATGTTAAGCGTGGCAGAATCGGAGCTTTGAAATGCCGGGGTAGCAACCGCAACGCCGGCTCCAACCATCATAAAAACAATTGTCATGACCATCAATGTACGTGTACGCATCTGTGCGCCTCCTTAGAATGTCTACGGAGGGTATTGCAGGAACCGTGCCAACTTCTCGAGACGAAATCTCTCGAAATAATAGCTATATTTTAAATATAATATGATATATATCGATGGAAAACCGGTATGTGTCCCAGGTAACTCGACCGGGATGTCGAACGGGATTACCCCTGGTCGCCGGTCAGGTCGAATCGCGGAGGCCGAGCCGCTCCAATCGGCTTCGCAGTCGCCGTTCCCCGATTCCCAGGCGACGGGCTGCCTCACTCTGATTACCACCGGTCTCGGTTAACATCGTCTGTATGATCTCCCGCTCGTAGGCGTGCAGCCGTTCGTCCAGTGTGAGGGGAGTATCCCGGGGCCCATACGCGTCAGGTTGCGGGGTCTCCTCCCCACACGATAGTTCCGGAGGGAGGTCGTCGCGGCGAATCACGGTATCTCTGGATAGGACGACACACCGTTCAATGATATTTTCCAGTTCGCGGACGTTTCCCGGATAGGAATAACGCATGAGGCATTGCCGCGCCTCCCGGGAGATACCCTCGATGGTGCGTCCGTTCTCCAGAGCGAAACGTTCCAGAAACGAGTCCAAGAGCAGAGGGATATCAGCCTTTCGATCTCGCAACGGAGGAACGCGGACCGCGATCACCCGGAGACGATAGTACAGATCTTCTCGAAACCGGCGCTGATCTACCATCTCGCTCAGATTGCGATTGGTAGCGGCCACAATGCGTGCATCAAATGCAACCGACTCGTTGGATCCTACCGGTTCAACGCGCTTGAACTGAAGAGCCCGTAAGAGCTTTACTTGCACCGAAATCGGGATCTCTCCCACCTCGTCGATGAGTAGCGTGCCGCCATGAGCTTCTTGAAATCTCCCGATGCGGCTGGTGTGGGCCCCCGTGTACGCGCCACGTTTCACCCCAAAGAGCTCTGCTTCAATGAGACTTTCCGGAAGCGCCGCGCAGTTCACCACTACAAACGGACCGGCCGCCCGGGGGCCTGCGGCATGCATCGCCCGTGCCAGGACTTCTTTTCCGGTTCCCGATTCTCCCTCTATTAATACGTTGGCAGTTCCATCGGCAGCTCTCCCGAGGACGCTCAACGTGGCTCGCATGGGATCACTCAACGAATGGATTAACGCCCGCTTGGGTTCAGTCCCGGCGTCTAAAGACCGCTGGAGGGAGATTCCTTCCTGAAACTCGCGACTGTGCTGCAACC
>CAZNRF010000353.1:0-3642 GCA_964575075.1 uncultured Spirochaeta sp.
CTACGGGTGGAGTCAGGACGAGCTGACCTCGATGCATATTCAGGAGATCAACCAGAGCACACGTGTCAAACAACACATGGCTGAGGCGTTCAGGCTGGAGCGCAATGTGTTTCATTTCCGTCATCGCATCGCCTCCGGAGCGATCCGGGACGTCGAGGTGTATTCCTCACCCATACAGAGGGATGAGAAAGATGTGCTCCATTCGATTGTCCACGACATCACCGACCGCGTAAAACTTCAAGCTGAGCAGGCGAGACTATCCACCGCGTTGAAGCACAGCGCCAACGCCGTAGTCATCACTGATACGGATGGGTTCATCGAGTACGCTAATCCCCGTTTTGAGGAGTTGACGCAGTATCGGCTGGAAGAGGTTACCGGCGTCAAAATCAGCATTTTTGACTCGGCGGCCCACTCGACAGAGGATTACACCGACCTCTGGCAGACGATTCTGTCCGGAAACATCTGGCGTGGGACGTTTTACAACAGAAAGAAGACCGGTGAGCGGTACTGGGAGTCGGCATCAATTGCTCCGATCCGCAGCGACCGCGGCGAGATCGTCAGCTTTGTGAAAGTAGCCGAGGATATCACAGAGCACATGGCCCGGGAACAGATCCTCGAGGAAACCGCGGGGCAACTCCAGGAAGCGATGGTGAGACAAGATACGCTCATGGCAGAGCTGAATCACCGGGTGAAAAACAACCTCGGTATGGTCGCATCCCTCATCCGGCTGGAAAACGAACGTCTCGGCGACTCCGTCGACCTCACCGATATTCTAACCCGGATCACGACGATCAGCGCGATTCATGAGCAGCTCCAGGACTCTAATACTTATAAGACAGTAAATCTAAGGTCGTACGTCTCCCAGGTTGTCTCGACCGCGGTGCAGCAAAACCCGTCGGTTGAAAAAGTACTCGAACTCGAAGATCTACAGGTGCCGACCAAAACCGCGACGACCCTCGGGCTCATCCTCAATGAGATTGTGACCAACGCGGTGAAGTACGGCTTCAACGATGCTGAGCCGCCGAAGCTCTCGGTTGCCTCTCGCTACGACGGATCGGTTTGCGAGCTCTCGGTTACAAATAGCGGGAATCCGTTCCCCGACTACCTCGACCTTGACAACACCCCGACCCTCGGCATTCGCCTGATCGCGATGCTCACCGAGCAGCTAGGCGGCGAAGTCTCACTATCCCGGACACCCCAACCGGTGTACACCATTCGCTTCCCCCTGGAACTGGATGGAGATGAACAGCCAAGACCACGAGGAGCCTAGGAAGGCAGCAATGAGAGAGGCCACATCGATGCAAGACACACCCCTCGAGAAGCGATCGCGAGAGATCTTAGGGCATCTCTACGATGTCGCCGGCGTCGGCATGTGCGTCACCGACATTGAGCGACGGTTTGTCGCCGTCAATCGTGAGTACTGCAAAACCTACGGCTACGAGCCCTCGGAACTCCTCGGAAACGAGTTCACCATGGTAGTCCCCCGGGAGCAGCAGGACGCGGCAGCGCAACTGCACGATGACTTCCTGCTGAAGGGTGAAGGTGAGGTCACCGGGGAGTGGCGCGTCGTCGGGAAGGATGGATCGATTCGTACGATACTGGTCACCGCCGGGCGCCTCGAGCTCCACGGGACGTGCTACAAGATCACCACCGTCTACGACATGCGAGGACGGTCAATCGGTTCCAAACTCGACAAGATCCAGGAAACCTCGGTCCGGGAAGTAACCCACCGCGTAAAGAACCACCTCAACAGCCTGCAGTCCATGCTCGACCTCCAGTTACAGGAATCCGCAGGGGAAACCAAGGTGGTGAGCATTCTCACCGACAGCATTAACCGCATCAAATCGATGACCCGGCTCTACGACCGCCTCCAGCAGGCACCGTCGGTGGCGAGCATCGGTTTGAAGGGGTACCTCGAGACGCTCATTGCCGACATTCTATCCACCGGTGGCCGGCACGACCACGTCCGGGTAGACCTCGATGTAGAGGACCTGCAGCTTACCGTGGAGCAAGGCGTCTCCCTGGGGCTGATCCTCAACGAGCTTGCAACCAACAGCCTCAAGCACGCGATCCCTCACAGGACGACCGGATGGATATCGGTATCCGTCAAGAGCACCGGGGCGTACATCGAGGCGCGGGGCAGTGATTAGGGGCCGGGACTCTCCGCCGACGATCGTGAGACGAGCAGTGATAACCTCGGGATGCAGATCGTCGCGGCGATGGTGGGTCAGCATAACGGCGAGTTCCTCGTCGAGGACCCGGATCACTCGACGTTTCTCGTCCGCCTGCCGCGCATACTAGACTGACTCCCGGCGGTAGCGCGGGGATGCCGGGCCCAGCCGCAGCCGGCCCCAGCCCCAGCCGGCCCCAGCCGCAGCCGGCCCCTCGCCGCAGATCCTCTCCACCCACCGGCGGCGGTGGGGTTAGCTCACGCGATGTCTACGACGATCTTGCCGGAAACCGAGCCTGCTTCGAGCAGGCGGTGGGCGTCTGCGATCTGTTCGAGACGAAACCGAGCCGGATTAACAACCGGGGCAAATCTACCCTCTCCGTACCAGCGACCGAGGGTTGTAAGAATCTCGCCGAAATGGTCGATCCCGACTCCTGAGAGCAGGGGAAGAACCATGAAAACCCCCGAGACGGTCAGACTACGCTCGTGAATCGCGGCAATGTTCGCGGTGGTCCGCATGGCGATACCGAGCATGTGGCCGCCGATCCGTGTCGCGGCGAGGCTCTTCTCGATGTTTGCCCCACCAACGGTATCAAAGACGACGTCAAATCCGGTGCCGCCGGTCAGACGATCAACGTACGCGGGCACCTCTTCGTCCCGGTAGTAGATGACATCCTCGGCTCCCATGCTCCGGGCGATCTCGGCCTTGTCCTCGCTCGAGACGGTTGTGGCGACTCTGGCACCTAAACCGCGCGCAATCGCCACGGCCACGTGCCCCACCCCGCCGGCGCCGCCATGGACCAGGACGTGATCCGTGGGCTTCACACGAGCGCGGTCGACGAGGGCAAGCCACGCGGTGATCGATACAAGGGGTATCGCCGCCGCCTCCCGCATACTCATGCCGTCGGGCACCCGGGCAAGGGCGGGCGCGTCGGCGATCATGTATTCGGCGAGGGCGCCGGAAAGGCCTTTGAATCCGCCGGCACAGCCGTAAACCCGATCCCCCACAGCGAACCGGGTAACCCCCGGTCCAACCGCGTGGACCACACCGGAAACATCTCCATGGAGGACCGCCGGAAAATCCGGAGCCGCCTTTATGCGCCCGGCGCGTATCTTGGTATCCACGGGATTGACGCTTGTGGCAGCGACCTCGATCCGTACCTGCCCCGGTCCCGGTTCAGGAACTTTTAGATCCTCGAGGGTAAATACGTCGGGATCCCCCCACTCCTTACAGACCATTGCCTTCATAGTACTCACCAGTTCCTTTAAAAAAACATCCTGAGACCCGCAGGTTTACTCGAGGGCGCTGCGTAAATGCCCGACGATCTGCTCGAGGGCGAACTCGCCAACGACATCACGATCGAGGAGGGGCAACTTGAGCGTCGCCATTCGAGCGAATCTCCGCTCAATATCCTTGAGATACTCCGCTTCCTGGCGTTTGCGCGCCTGAAAGAAGGCGTGATCAGGGATGT
>CAZNRF010000354.1:0-3642 GCA_964575075.1 uncultured Spirochaeta sp.
ACCGGAACTGCCCCACCTCCCCTCCTTGATCTTTATCGCCCTGTGAACGAGACGGTCAATTGCCACGCTTCCCAGGAGTTGGTTTGAGAACACGCCCTGCCACTCGGAGGACTCCGGAGGGCTCGAGACGAATCAGCTTTGGTTCGAGGGTTACCAGATGGCTCATCGTGTACCTACCGCGGCAAAGAGGCCGGGTGGTCGGGCGAAGGTGAACTCTTGCTGCTCCGCCGGGGAGAGAGCCTCAAGCGGAAGATAGTCGAGCTGATGTTTGAGGGAGGCGTGTACGCTGCGGTAGCTGACCGTGTCATAGGCCGGAATTCATGCTTGGTGTATTTGATGTGGCTTTCAACTCCGCCCTTGTGTTCCGGCATAGCCGACAGACACGGACTGATGAGAAAGCCGTAGTGAATGGCAAACTCCTGATGGACGGCATTTGGAATCCGGTCGGTAAACGAAGCCTTTACGATCGCCAGATTCAGGTTGTCACGGACCACCTTCAAGAGAACACCGCCGAAGTAATCGAAGGCGTGGATATGACACCGGAGAAACGTCTCCAGTATTGCCAAGTTCTCGCTGGTTGACCTCGCTTCCGCGATGAGCGAGCGAGGATGGGACTTCTTGGTTTGCGAGAGTGCACTCGGTATTACCAACGTCGATGACGAGTCTTCTTGAACATCAGAATACGACCACCAGATTGACGGAACAAAACGTCACGGACAACTGATGGCTGCAAAACCGAAATGAAAACAACCAAAAAACGCTCATTCCTTCATGACGCACTATCCATATTTACCAGCAAAGTCGCGGTTCTTCTGCTTTCGTTTGCCAACGGAATCCTGCTGGCCCGTCTCCTCGGACCGGAAGGAAAAGGAATGGTGACCGCCATTCTCGTCTATCCGACGTTGTTGATTTCTTTGTTCGAGTTGGGCATCAGACAGTCTGTGATCTATCATGTTGGCCGGGACGAGTTTGATCGGACCGCTGTGGTTGGAACCATTACATGGTTCTTCATCGGAAGTTCCATGATTGGAGCAATGATCACGTTCTTGCTAATGCTCCCTCGCTTCGGCGTATACCCAAGTCTCGCCATAGTTTTTGCTGTTGCTCTGGTGCCGCTCCGACTGCTTAAGTCCTACGCCGGGGGTATGATGGTCGGTGCCCAGGAAATGTCCTCCTTTTCCAAGGTATTGTGGATGCCTCCGTTTATTGGCTTGATTGGTACTGTCGTGCTGGTCTGGCATTTTGGTGCGGGTGTCGTTGGAGCAATTGCCGCTACGTTCATCGGCTCTATCGTTGTTGCGGTCTACGTATTGGTGGTGACCGGGAAGTCTGCCGGGATCAGTCTTCGGTTTTCTGGGTCCATTGCAGCACAGTTACTCCGAATGGGCCTGTTATACGCAGTTTCACTGTTTGTTATTAATCTGAATTACAAGATTGATATTGTGTTTCTGGAGCACCTCACGAATCCGGCTGAAGTCGGATACTATTCCTTGGGAGTTCGGTTCGGAGAGTTAGTTTGGCAGATCCCGGCCGCTGTGGGAGTTGTCGTTTTCGCACGAAGTGCCGCGGCCAAGGGGTCCCAAGACTTCTCTCTCAAGATTCTACGCCTCTTTCGGGTTGTCCTTGTTGCGTGTTCGGTAGCCGCAGCTATACTCTGGTTTGCAGCAGACGGGTTTATCCCGCTCATATCAGGGCAAGGATTTGCATCAAGTAGTCGAATGATGAAGCTTCTATTGCCGGTCATAGTTTTCGCCGTCTTGGATAAGGTGATCCACATGGATATGGCTGGGCGTGGTAAGCCGTGGAAAGCAATGCTTGCTTCCATCCCTGCTTTAATGGTGAATGTGATTCTTAATTTGGTATTGATTCCGGAATATGGCGGGAACGGCGCAGCAGTTGCGTCGACAGTTAGTTATGCTGTAATCGGAATGATTTATCTATTCGTCTACCTCCATGAAACGGGATTGGGTTTCAAGGATGCTCTTCGGTTCCGTCGCTCGGATTTTCTTCTCCGCGAACCGAAGACACGCGGTGGATTGACGTAACAGGAGCGACTTGTGATCCAAGTACATTCTCACGATCTGTTGTGTGTCGCCAAGTCCGTTCTCCTTGGTGACGTCACCGTCAGTGGCGCCAAGAACGCGGTTCTCAAGCTTCTCGCTGCGACCCTACTGACGTCAGACGACATTACGATAGTGAATTGCCCAATGGGCCAATTGGACGTTCAGGTTCACATAGATATGTTGCGTATACTAGGTAAGTCGTGCGAGATCCGCGACGATACACTAATCGTACGCGAAGACTCCACCCCGCCAGCCGAACTCAAATGGGACCAACGCTCGATTCGCAATACGTTGTTGATTCTTGGAGCGCTTGTCGCGCGAACAGGTTCTGGCGCTGTGCCGCTTCCTGGGGGATGCGCAATTGGCGCAGACAACAAAGATCGCGCGTTCGATCTGCACGTCCTGGTACTAGAATCCCTTGGTGCTCGAGTCTATACCTCCGAGAGCCATTTGTGCGCGGAAGCGCCAAGAGGACTATCTGGAGCAGAGATACACCTTCCGATCCGTTCTACCGGCGCAACAGAAAACGCGATTATCGCTGGTTGTCTCGCGATGGGCAAGACCACGATATGGAATCCGCATATACGTCCTGAAATCGTCGACCTCATCGGCTTTCTCACCAAGATGGGGGCACAGATTGCTGTTTTCGGCCAAGAGCGAATAGAAGTCATTGGAGTGGAAGGGCTCCGCGGGGTTGATCATCGCGTTATTCCCGATAATGTGGAAGCGTTGACCTGGCTGGTCGGAGCGGCAATTACCGGTGGTGAGATTGAGATTCACGACTTTCCGTACAACCATCTTGAGGTTCCGCTCATACATCTGCGAGAGAGTGGGGTGAGGATGTTCAGGGGGGAATCGAGTCTGGTTGTTCGGGGAAGCGAGTGTTACCCTCTGGAGATCAGCACGGGTCCGTATCCAGGGATCAACTCAGACATGCAGCCGTTGCTCGCTGTATTCGCAGCTCGGGCCAGAGGTGAGTCCCGCTTTATCGATCTCCGTTTCCCCGGCCGCTACGCCTACGCCAACGAGCTAAGCAAGATGGGTTTGCGTCATGAGGTAACGGGGAACTTACTGAAGATCTATGGCGGCTCCACTTTGCATGGCGCTGAGGTAACAGCGCTTGATCTTCGCGCAGGAGTGGCGCTTGCGCTGGCCGGGCTTATTGCCGAGGGTGAGACAGTGATTCATGACGCGTGGCAGATTTCCCGTGGATACGACCGTTTCGCAGAAAAGGCAACGGCGCTGGGTGGCTACGCGGAGTGGCGTGAGTGATACCCCATACACTTATTGCCGAGCTTAGCAACGCCTCACTTGCTTTTCGGCAGGGCGTACCGCTTGCGCCGTACACCTACTGGAAGATCGGTGGTCCAGCAGATCTTCTTGTTGAACCAAATGATGCCGACCAGCTTTCTTTAGTGTTGCGGTGGTGCCAGCAATACGGATTGCCGTTTGTGATTATTGGTGATGGTACGAATATCCTTGTCGCCGATGAAGGCTATCGTGGCGTGGTTATCCGGATAGGACGCAGGATGGCTGGAAGCGAGATGCTTGATAACTCGGGGGTATCTACGCAATCAGT
>CAZNRF010000355.1:0-3641 GCA_964575075.1 uncultured Spirochaeta sp.
CATGATCGACGTCTTCGAGAGGCGGATCCGCGTCGTGTTTCGGGTGTCCTTCCTGTCCGCCGATGCGGCGTTGCTTGCCTCGCTTGCCCTTGCCGCCGGCCTTGGGCGGCTTGGTGATGTCGGAGGACGGCGGCTTGGAGGAATTGCGGGAGTTCTTCCGTGCGGCGGCGAGTTGCTGCTTTGTGTCGGCGAGTTCGCTCTCAAGACGAGCGACCTGGGCTTTCAACTCGACGACCATCGCTGCGAGTTCGTCGTAGGTGGGCTTGCACGCGGTCTTTCCCATACAACTTCTATCGGACGATCCGCCAGCGCAGCTTGAGGAAAGGTCGTTACCCTTGAACGGTTAGCCGACGGAGACCCAATAGGTCAATGGTTGGATGCTGGGTTCATTAGAGTGGGCAGCATCAACCTCGATGAAGGAAAGCGAAAGGGGCTATGGAGTGCACGTGTTTATAACAGCCAAAAGCCTTGGATTCATCTAATGCAACACCCTGATGTTGCTGACAATAATCTAGCAGAATATTGTTTGTCGGAAAAGGCTCCTAACCGGATGGCAGTGATACTAAAAGATAAGAAAACAACAAAGATTAAATATTTGTTCGCCCTTGGATGGGTCTCCGGCAAGGGAAAAGTTTCAGCATCTGTATCTGATCAACCATGGATAATAGTGAAGGGTGATGTCGGTCGATGTTGTTAATCTTCGCTATGAAATCTTTAATGGATAGCGAACGGCTACCGCCTTTATACAGTATCTCATTGGAGGCTAAATGGTCTTGTTTAAAACAAAAAATATTCTTTTCAGATGGGCTACCTTAAACTATGAGTTCTTTGTCGGATTGTGGCGAAGGTATCACCGGAAAAACCATCAACACGCAGGTGTTCAAGATGTCTGTAATCATGCGGATGTGGCGTTTGTGCTCTCCACCGGGAGGTGTGGCACGTCCTTACTGTCTCGGGTGCTTTCGTATTCCCCCGATCTGTACGTGACTCACAAAACAAACCATGCTGCGCTTAGTGCATATCGTTATCAGTGTTCCAGTATGAATGAAAGCGCACTTCGGTTGATGGCTCTTGCTGCATATTTTGAACCTATCTCTGAGGCCTATTTCCAAGGACTTATGTATGTAGACACCAATGCTAAATTAGTGTTTTTCGCTCCCGAGCTTGCCAAAGTGTTCCCTCGAGCTCGCTTCATTCATCTCGTTCGGCACCCAGGTGACTTTGCTCGCAGTGGCTGCAGGAGGGGTTACTATGAGCGTTTAGTCCCTTGTGCTCATGGACATATTGAACCATGCCCTGACGATCCTCTTTCGAAGAAATGGCATGACATGAACCAGCTGGAGAAGATCGCTTGGCAATGGAATGAGACCAATCGCTTCATTGAAAACATGAAAAATAGTGTTACTTCTGAACGTTTTTTGACAATTCGAGCAGAAGATTTTTTTACAGATCCGGAAGTTTCTGCTACAGTATTCTGTTTTCTTCAAGCGAAAGGCATTTCACTCAACAAAATTAACAAGATAATCTCTCGGCCACTGAATGAGCAGAAATCGGGCACATTCCCGGAATATTCGGATTGGGATGAAATCCAGAAGGCACATTTCGTACAACACGCCTCCCTGATGAATGCCTATGGCTATAAGCTGTAAAATATGATGCGACCATATTCAGATTATAATCATACGGTACCACCGAGAACGCAGTCAAGACGCAGATCTGGATCGCCATCACCACATATGTCCTGGTCGCAATTCTCAAGAAAGAACTGTAACTGGAGCAGAGCCTTTACACACTCCTACAGGTTTTGAGTGTCTCGCTTTTCGAGAAAATACCGCTTCAGCAACTGTTTACGACATCCGAGTACGAAACCAAAACGGACCAAACCGATAACCAGATGACACTCTTCGACTTATAACCGGACAGTAGTGATAAAGGATAATAATTTGATAGTCAGGCACCAAGCTCTTCAGTATCACGTGCAGGAAATTTCATTCCTTTCTCAAGCTGAGGCGGAATATGCCCTGTCCTGTTTATGGGCTCGATTAGCTGGAAGCGCGGACTGGGAAGGATCGCCAATTATTACGTTTCCAGCAGCGAACCCTGATGATGTTGCAGCCATGTTCGACTTGGAAGACGGTAAGCTGCCTTGGGTACATCTCAAAGCTATTTTGCCACCTGGAATTGATCTCGGGCTCGATACGGATCGTCTACCGCTCCTGTGCAGCCCCTTGAATCCCGAAGAGATAGGTAGCGGTGCATTTGAGACAGCCCAAGGAGAGAAGGGACCATCCAGCGGGCCAATTGTGTTTCCCTTCGACCTGGTCGCTGCAACGTTCCTGCTCCTCTCGCGCTGGGAGGAATGGAACCGAGACTTACCTAAGGATAGGCGGGGGAATGTACTTGAGACTGCCCGCTTCCCCGCGCGTCAATGGTTTATGGAACGCCCTGTTCTGGACGAGTGGGCGTTGGTCGTGCGGGCGTGGATTGAAGCATTGGCGCCAGGATGGAAAGCTAAACCACCGACACCGCGTATTATCCCCACACACGACATTGACCATTTGCAGATTTACAATTACTGGCATCGCCTGCTCAAGTATGTCACACTCGCGCTTGTGCGCCACCGCAGTGTTCCCTACGCATTGCGGGTATTCAAAGATTCGCTGCGGTCATTTGTCAGCCCTACGACAGATCCGGCTTATCGATTGATCCGGGAGCTAGCCTATCATGACGAGAGTATCGAAAGTCCAGGCGTTTTCTTTTTCATGGCAGCCGATCGAGGAGCGCATGACAATGGTTATCGCATCGATGAAGCCGAATCCCTCTCTATTATGGCAGAACTGATCGCCCGTGGACATCTTGTCGGTTGGCATCCGGGGTATACGGCGGCGGAAGATCGTGCGATTTTCATGACAGAGGCTGAGCGTTTCACTAGGGCGCGTGCTGTGGCCTGTCGGCTGTCCCATGCTTCCGACAAAACTGAGACCGAGGCGAGCGTAACGACCTCATTTCGAACTCCGGCAAACCCGGGAGATTTGTGCCCGACCACAAGACCGCAACTCTGTCATGAAGCAGTCGAGATGTCTGCGGTTGATGACGAAGCGCCGCATTCGGTCCGAATGCACTTTCTTCGATGGCGAAGGCATACGGTCGATTGGTTGGAGGATCTTGGCGTACGCGAGGACCACACGTGGGGGCTGAACGAACTTCTTGGTTTCTCGGCCGGTACATGCCATCCTTTTCCCATTTGGAGTCCAATTCGCCGACGACAAACCAATGTCATCGAGGTCCCCCTCATCGTGCAGGACGGCCCGCTCGTGCGCAGTACCTCAGGCAACGCGAAAACAATGACACCCATCGCTGAGGACTTCCGGAGTCGTTGCTGCGCAGTTGGGGGTTTCTACACATTTCTTATACACAATAACCTTGCATATAGCTGTTCGAAATACCTGAGCATTCAGTGCAGCACAAAATCTCTATTCTTCTCTGCCGTCGCCTGTCAAAATAGATGCGTTGGAGTAACATGAAATGAAAATACTCTATGTTGTATGTTTTTTCCCACCGTATAACAGCATTGGGGCCATACGAAATGGGAAGATGGCAGACAAGCTGACTGAAATGGGACATGATGTGCATATACTTAC
>CAZNRF010000356.1:0-3640 GCA_964575075.1 uncultured Spirochaeta sp.
CCTGCCGCTGGAGGATGCTGACGCCGTTGACGTGATTGCCAAGGCGTTCAAACGGTATGGCATTACCACCATGACGAGCACCAGGGCCAAGAGCGTAGACAAGAAGGGAAAAGGGATCCGCCTCACCGTGGAGACCTCGGAAGGCAAGGAAGAGACCCTGAGCGCAGACATGCTCCTGGTTGCGGTTGGTCGTACCCCGAATACCGAGAATATCGGCCTGGACACCGTAGGCGTAAAAACTGAGAAAGGGTTTGTCACCGTGGGTGACTACTTCCAGACGAGTGTGAGCGGCGTCTATGCCATTGGTGATGTTACGAACTCTCCTCTGTTGGCGCACGTTGCCAGTAAAGAGGGAGAGATCGCCGTGGAGCACATGGCCGGGCACAGCCCGGAGCCGAGGATCGATCCGGAGCTGATTCCCTCCGCGGTGTACTGCCAACCCGAGATTGGCAGTTTCGGCGTTACCGAGAAGGGAGCAAAAGAGCGAGGTCTTGACTTCCAGGTTGCCGTGTTTCCCTACCGTGGGGCGGGAAAGTCAGTTGCCGTAGAAAAGAGTGAAGGCATCGTAAAGCTGGTATACGCTTCAAAGACCAAAGAGATTCTTGGAGCGCACGTAGCCGGTCATAATGCGACCGAGCTGATCCACGAGTTGCTGTTGGCAAAGAAGGCGGAGCTTCTGCCGGAGGACATGGCAACGATGGTTCACGCCCATCCGACGTTGTCCGAATCGGTCATGGAAGGAGCCCGCGTGGCTGAGGGGTGGGCGATTCACATCTGACGTCCCCATAGGCTCGGTCAACTGGGGCTATCTCTCCGCGGTGCGGGGAGATAGCCTTCTTTTTTATGTGGCTTGTCAAATGACAGGCGAGGAGATACGGTACAACGAAATGCCTGACGCCTCAGATCAGCCAAAACGGAGTTTTCGCCAGTTGAGAATCCCCACCGGAGTAGCTCGAGCCAATACGGTCTATCTGTTTGTTATTGCTCTGGTGGCCGTTGGAACGGTGTTGCGCTTGACGGGAAGCATCTTCATTCCCTTTGTCATCGCGATTTTGCTGTCCTTTGTGTTTGCGCCGGTGGTCAGCTTCATGGTGAATCGTCACGTTCCGCGGCTCATCGCGATTACCGTGGTATTGCTGATGTTCCTTGCGTTTGGGTTTCTCATTGCACTGATTATCTATTCGAGCTTTCAAAGCTTGCTGCGGGAGTTTCCGACCTATCAGGCGCGGTTCTCCCAGTTGCTGCAGGATGTGATCCAGCGGTTCGATCTTCCCCCGGATATCACCAGTCAGTTGGAGATTACCCGCACGATCGGGAACACACTGCTGTCGTTCTCCGGCAACTTCATGTCCTTTGCCAGCGGTTTCATGGTCGTCATGATCTTCTTGCTCTTTCTGTTAATGGAAAAGCCCTATACCCGCCGCAAGCTGTCCATGGCGGTGCGGGACGAAACGACGCGGCGCTTGAGCCGGGTCCTTCTGCATATCACCAGTCAGATCGGACGGTATGTGGCAGTGAAACTCTTGGTCAGCACCCTCACCGGAATCGTGGTGTATATTCTCTTTCGTGTTATCGGAGTCGATTTTCCGTTTGTCTGGAGCGTTCTCACCTTTCTCTTTAACTTCATCCCCAGTATCGGATCAGTGGCGATCACGTTCATTAGCGGTGTCTTCGCTATGGTGCAGTTTCTGCCGGAGTGGAATCCGATTATTGCGGCGTTTACAGGAATGTCACTTGCCCAGTTTGTTATTGGAAACGTCCTGGATCCAAAATTACTTGGGGACCGGCTGAATCTCTCGCCGGTAATTATTCTACTGTCCCTCTTGCTATGGGGATGGCTTTGGGGGACTGCAGGGCTTTTCCTGGCGGTTCCTCTCACCGTCGCGATTAAGATCGTTTTTGAAAACATTCCAGGAATGGAGGCGTTTGGCATACTCATGGGGACCGGCAACTTCAAACCGCCCCGCACCAAAAACCAGCCTGAGGAGGCGCAACCGAGTGAGTGAACGACATCGAATCCTAACGGGGGACCGCCCCACGGGTAAGCTGCACCTTGGACACTACGTTGGATCGCTACAGAATCGCGTTCGTCTTCAACATAAGTACGAGTGTTTCTTCATCATTGCGGATCTACATACCCTCACGACCCGACCGCAGAAAGCGGCCATTACCGAGATCACCGAAAACGCCCGGGAGATGGTTTTGGACTATCTTGCGGCTGGAATCGACCCGGAGATTTCCACGATCTATCTTCAAAGCGCAGTGCCCGAGATTTACGAGCTGAACTTGCTCTTCGAGATGATGGTTACCGTGCCTCGGCTGCAGCGCTTGCCGAGCCTGAAGGATATGGCTCGCAGCGCGGACCTACAGGAGATGCCCTTCGGGCTGCTCGGATATCCGGTGTTGCAGAGTGCCGACATTTTACTGCCGCGAGCGAATCTTGTCCCCGTCGGTAAAGACAATGAAGCCCACGTAGAGCTAACGCGGGAAATCGCCCGGCGCTTCAATTACCTCTACGGGGACGTATTCCCGGTGCCGGATGTGATGGTTGGTGATGTGCCAACCCTGGTAGGAACCGACGGAAGCGCAAAGATGTCCAAGTCTCTGGGGAACGCGATTTTGTTATCCGATGACAAGAAGACGGTGGAGAAGAAAGTTCGGGGAATGTACACCGACCCGAACCGTGTTCGTGCTGATGTCCCCGGCACCGTGGAGGGTAATCCCGTGTTCTCCTACCACGATGCGTTCAATGCCGATGCGGAGGAAGTGGCGGATCTGAAAGATCGCTATCGCTCGGGCTCTGTTGGTGATGTTGAGGTCAAAGATAAGCTTTCGGCGGCGATCAATTCTTTTCTGGACCCGATGCGGGAGCGGCGGGAGGAGTTTGCTTCACGTACCGGTCTCGTGGACGAGGTGATCTATACTGGAACGCTTCGAATGCGAGAGGAGGCTCGCCTGACCCTCGCGGAAGCTCGCCGAGCGATGGGGATTGGGGGCATCTGGAACGGGATCAGACGGAAAGCGGAGAAGTCCATGAAAAAGCGTGCCGGTGGAACGTGAGCTTTTCCCGGATATACCGGTTCCGTTCGACGGCTCAGACCCGGGTGATCTCGCTCGCTTTCAGACGGTGATTCTGGAGTACTACGCACGGGCGGGGCGAGTCATGCCGTGGCGGGATAAAACAGATCCCTACTGGGTGTTTGTGTCCGAAATAATGTTGCAGCAAACCCAAGTGCCTCGAGTCATGAGCAGATTCCCCTCGTTTATCGCGCGGTTTCCCTCTTTTGATGCCCTGGCAGAGGCTGCCTTCCGGGATGTGCTTGTTGAGTGGAGCGGACTCGGCTACAACCGGCGGGCGCGGTTTATGCACCGCGCAGCCCAAATGGTAGCGAGTGACTTCGGCGGCGTGCTTCCCCGGGAGCCGTCGGAACTACAGACCCTGCCTGGTATCGGTCCAAACACGGCGGGCTCAATCGCTGCCTTCGCCTACAACGAACCGGTTGTCTTTATTGAAACCAACATCCGCCGCGTCTTTCTTCATTTCTTCTTTCCTGAACAGGACAGTGTTCATGACCAGCAAGTCTATCCGCTTATCGAGGCGACGTTGCCGCGTGATTACCCACGACGATGGTACTGGGCG
>CAZNRF010000357.1:0-3634 GCA_964575075.1 uncultured Spirochaeta sp.
CACCGTCGCTGAAATCGCTTCTGAATGTGATAGAATCCCGGGCTCCGCTGTAGAAACGTCCCAAACTGCACGAATTCATCAACGAAATTGCTGCGCAGCGCAAAAACAAGGGGAACCGAAAACGAGTCTGCCACGGCGCGGGCAGCCGGATAATTTGTTTCACCAAAGGTGAGCACCAAATCCGGAGTGCCTGATCCTCCGCTGCTTAGCGCGTTCCGGATTATCGGCTCCTGCTTGTGAACCAGCACCCGATAACGCCACCATCGAGGAATGAGGTAGCTCTGTACATGGTCAGGAATCACCGGAATCGCCTCCCCGGGGAGAGAGGCAGCCATGCCGGGACGACAAATGTGGGCCACCCGGTGTCCGCGCGCGATCAATTGATGCGCCAATTCGATATATCTCTTGTGGCCGCCGGTTCGTACCTCGGCTATTGGAAATACCCCGACTATCGTCAGCGTTCGCCCTTCGGTCATTCGTGTACTAGCTCCGCCAGAAGCTGCGCCGCGCGCCTCGGAACGTCTGCAAGTTGTGCGCGAAACCGGGCATGCGCTTCAGCCGCGATTCGATGCCGTTCATTCTCATGCTCGAGGTAATACGCAAGCGTCTCCTCCAGGTCGCTACCATCCCAGCGGATCGGAACGTACGTTTCCCCGGGAACAAAAATGTCGGGCCATGTCCGAAGATGGCTCATATCCGGCTTAACGAGTAGAGACCCTGCCCGCACCGCTTCAAAATCACGAAAACACACCTCCCCCCACCCGAAGGGACTGAAAGTAATTCGTGATCGCCGCATATCTGATAGGTAGCGCCGGGGCGGTACGCGATCACGGGCTACGCTCCAGCGCTGCCGCTGAGCCGCTACATCAAGCGCCCGTGTCAGCGTCGCCCGGTGATACGCAATGGTGGGGTAGCCGGGCGCACCGAGGCGGGCGTTCACATCGTAGCGAACTGCAGCCTCCGAGATCTCTGGAGGAGGTACCGGGTCCAGCATCTCCCGTCGATGAATCACGGCCCGGGCCGGCAAGAGCGGTCCCCCCGGCGCTCGGGCAAACGCCACCGCTGCGCGCTGAAGCACCTTCCTCCGCGGAAAATCACCGATCCCAATATTCCAATGGAGATGAATCTTCTGAATCTCGTCCTGTGAAAGCCCCCGCGGAATAACCGGCTGCGGGTCCTCAACGCCGTATTCGCCGTGGTTATGGTGCGTAAATAGTTCACCGCCGTAGAGCTCGTACTGATAGTGAGAAGGATCCATGAACAACGCCTTATTGTAGAATCGGTCTACATAGGGAAGCACCTCCGGTCGATGCAGTCCCCCGCCGGCGTTCCCATTGAGAAAGAAGATGCGACGGTACCGCGCACGGAAACGGGCCAGCTGCTCAAGATCGGTGACCGGCGGCTTGAGATAGCGGCGGACGATGATGAGGTACTCGTTGCGGTCACGGTTCAGGCACCAGTCGGGATCGTCGGTAAGGGTGATCCGCGGGGGGGAAGCCGACAGCGCTCCACCGACCTCTTCCCGGGCAGCGGCCCACCCATCGCGATGCAGCCCGACGATCCACGGCGCAAGGGTGTGAAAGATGGAGATACGGTCATACAGAGCCAACACCGTGATCATCGTCCGATGGCCTCGAGAATGACTGCGACGTAATTCCTAATACATGACCCGCTAACCACGAGAAAGCGGCTGACCAGTGCTCCAATTCTCATACGCCCCATGAGTATACTGGCCACCTTGGAAAAGCGCACCCCTGGTGCTGGCCGCGCCGGCACCGTGAGAAATCGATGAGATACGGTAGATTCCGTTGGCCCACACTCCAAGAGAGCGGTAGGATGCGCCATGCATCGGCTGGTTTTCGACCTCATAGCTCTCCAACCCGAAGGAACGTCCCCCGTGAGCGGCGGTGGAGAGTACACGCGTCGGGTGTTTTTGACGTTGGTCGATCACGCCATCGAGAGCGGCCGAGCTGAGTCGATCACCGCGGTCGCGTCCGCCGGCGCACCCCTGGATCCACTGGTTCGGGAGGCAGCCTCGCGGGCGGGTATCCCAATTCGCCGGGTGGGCACGCCCGAGGAAGTAGGTGCGCTGCTCGCAGAGGTGGGAGCCACGCGTTTCTTCAGCGCGCTACCGCTGCGATACGCCGCCGTCATCCGGCGAATGCAAGCCACGCGACGCGTCGGCGGAAGTATACCGCGCTCGTTTGTTCCCGAAGGATGCCAGTTTGTGTACACGGTACACGGCTTGCGTGCCCTCGAGCTCCCGTCGGACCGCGATGAGCTACGCTACGCCACCTCGCTGCGGGCGGTGGGTCGTTATCTGGTGCCACGCCTGGCGCGTCGTTGGTACCTCGCTCGCCGCCGCGCCCAGTTCCGCCGCCTGTTCTCGCTTGCACAGGATCAACAGATCATCACCGTCAGCGATCACAGCCGCCACAGTATATTGTCCACGTTTCCGGAGCTTGCCGGTGGTGATACGCCGATCCACACGTTGTACTCGCCCGCCGCAACCGATCCGGCGAGAGGGGCCGTACCGGTGCAGGGGTCGATACCGTCTGCCGGCGACAACGCTGTTATACACGATCTGACCCCGCGCGGTTTCTATCTCGTTATCACTGCCAACCGCTGGGGAAAGAACGGTGCCCGTGCCGTAGATGCACTGCTGCACCTGTATGAAACAGGGCTGCTGAAGCGCAAGACGGTTCTGGTGGGCATCGCCTCCCACGGACGGCAGGTGCCGTATATCCGTCGCCTTCGCAGCCACCCCCGGGCCGACCGGTTTGTCCTGCTGGACTACCTCCCACGGGAGGATCTCCAGCGACTCTACGCCCGGGCACGGGCACTCGTTTTCCCCACCCTCAATGAGGGTTTTGGGTACCCACCGTTGGAATGCATGGCGGCAGGAACACCGGTAATCACCTCCGGGATCAACTCAATTCCTGAGCTGGTGGGGGATGCGGCGCTGTTGTGCAACCCCTGGTCGGTATCTGAGATAGCGGCACGCGTCCTGCAAATCGAGCGCGAGCCCGAAACGGTCGCCCGCCTCCAGGAGGCGGGACCGCGCCGCGCCGCCCACATCAGAGCGCATCAGGAGCGGATGCTGACGGAGTTAGTGGCGCTTCTTATGTCGTGAGATGTAGTATCAGGTGTACGGTGCATCGGCGACAGGGTAACGGGGCGACCGCGCCGGGGCGACAGGAAACTTGCATGGCCCGGTATGGGGTGAAAACTACGGCGAACCGAGATCCGTCTCCCGGTTCCCCGCAAGCGTCCGCCGCACGAAGCGCTTGAGATCGTCGGAGAGCGCTCCGTAGACCAGACGCCCCACGGGATAGATCACCCGCCACCACCCGAGGCCCAGACGAAAAATGGCGCTCAGCTGCACGCCGGCCAACTCCCGCTGACGGCGACGATAGGAGACGCGCGCGTGGAAATAGCTCTCAGCATACACGTAGTGTTCTCCCAGCACTTTCGGCACGTTGGCCACCTCCCATCCCGCCTCGGCGATCGCGATAAACGTCCGGAGATCGATCATATTGTGTACCTCTGCGACACCGCCGACGCCTCCGAGCGCCGCGGGCCGCATCATCACGCGGGTATGCGCAAACGGAACCCCCTTGGTCATACGACGAAC
>CAZNRF010000358.1:0-3632 GCA_964575075.1 uncultured Spirochaeta sp.
GTGTTTTTTTTACTCCTTACACGGTAATGTATTACAAATATGTTGCCTGTTTTGTTAAACCTTACAGATCGGTTGGCACAAGGATTGCTTATCACATTGGCGAACTACGTTATTTCTTAGAGGAGGTTTCCAATGAAGCGACGACTGATCATAGGTATGATCCTGTTCGCTGTACTCGCAGTGGGCCAGGTTGTGGCCCAAGAGGTGCTACCGGAAGTCGAAGCCGCGTTCGACATGATCTGGCTCACCGTGGCCGGTGCGCTGGTCTTCTTTATGCAGGCCGGATTTGCGATGGTCGAGACGGGACTTACCCGCGCCAAAAACGCCGGTAATATCATTATGAAGAACCTGATGGACTTTTCCGTGGGGGCCCTGGCCTACTTTGCCATCGGGTGGGGACTCATGTACGGAGCGTCGGTAGGCGGCTTTATCGGTTCCGATCAGTTCTTCCTGGCCGGCGCCACAAGCACCGTCTTCCGGGATTGGTTCTTTCAGGTGGTCTTCGCCGCGACGGCTGCAACGATCGTCAGCGGAGCGATGGCGGAACGTACCAAGTACTCCGGCTATCTGCTGTACTCGGTGTTTATCTCCGGCTTGATCTACCCGGTCAGCGGACACTGGATCTGGAACGGCGGATGGCTCTCAGGAATGGGTTTTCACGACTTCGCCGGGTCCACCGTCGTGCACTCCGTCGGCGCCTGGGCGGCTCTGGTCGGTGCGATTCTGATTGGTGCCCGCCGCGGCAAGTACGTTAAGGCTGGAGGTCAGACCACCGTGAAGGCGATTCAGGGCCACAACATGCCCTTGGCAGCGTTGGGTGTATTCATCCTGTGGTTTGGCTGGTACGGCTTTAACGCCGGTTCCACGCTGGCAGGAATGGACGCCGATATCGCCTACGTCGCCACGACGACAACCCTGGCCGCATCCGCCGGTGCGATCGCAGCGATGTTTACCAGTTGGATTTGGTTTGGTAAGCCCGACCCGTCCATGTCCCTGAACGGCGCCCTGGCCGGACTCGTGGCGATCACCGCCGGAACGTGGGTGATCAGCCCTGGAGCATCAATACTGGTTGGATTTATCGGCGGTATCATCGTTGTCCTGTCGGTAGAGTTCATCGATAAAGTGATGCACGTTGACGATCCGGTCGGTGCGATCTCAGTGCACGGTGTAGTCGGTGCCTGGGGAACCCTCGCAGTTGGCCTGTTTGGTGACCTGGAGACGATCGGGAGTGGCCTGACCCGGGGTGGACAGATTGGCGTCCAGCTGTTGGGTATCGTTGCAGTCTTCGTATGGGTGGTGGTAACCGCCTTCATACTGTTTGGTATTCTGAAAGCTGCCAAGCTGCTGCGGGTTGATGAAGAGGACGAATTGCTGGGACTGGATATCTCCGAGCACGGAGCGGAGTCGTACAGCGGGTTCCAGATCTTTTCCAACATGTAATCAGGACGGGAGGCTAACTGATGAAGCTTATAACCGCATACATTCAGCCCCATAAGCTGAACGAGGTAAAAGAGGAGCTGTACAAAGCTCAAGTGTTTAAGATGTCGGTGACCAACGCAATGGGCGCCGGACAGCAGAAAGGATATCACGAGACGTACCGTGGTGTTGATATCGAGGTAAACCTGCTCAAAAAGGTTCGCCTGGAGATCGCGGTGAACTCCGATTTTGTGCAACCCACGATCGACGCCATCGTCAAGGCTGCCAGGACCGGGAAAATCGGTGACGGCAAGATCTTCGTGGTACCGTTGGATGATGTAATTAGAATTCGCACCGGCGAAACGGGAACAGCAGCGATAGGCTAATCCCTCCCTGTGTGAAACGTGTGTGCTCTGTGGGGCTACCGGGTGGTAGCCCCCTTTTTTATGCTCACTCGCATTCTTCGAGGGCTTGCCGGAATCGTTGGTATCGATCGCGGTAGCGTTCATACTGCTCGATAAACAGCGCTGTCCGAGAAGGGTCCGGCTCAAAGGTGTGCACCATGTGCACAACGCGATCAGCGGCCTCCTCCAGGGAAGACGCCGCCCCAATTCCTACCATGCCGGCGCACAAGTCTCCGGTAAGCTCAGCATCAGCAACAGCCGGTACCTCAATCGGAACGCCCACGATGTTCGCTTTCATTTGCGTCCATAATCCGTTCTTTGCTTGCCCGCCACAGGCGTTGAGTCGGGTCACCTGACACGCCGAGGCCCGCAGGATATCCACCGCTTCCCGGACCGCAAATCCGATAGAAAGGACAACTGCCCGGCCCAGCGCGGCGCTGTCATGCTCCGCTCCCAACCCGATAAACATCCCACGCTGAAATTCCCACGCCGCTCCGCGATGGACCGAAGGAAAGAACCATGGAATATCCGCCGTATCGGAGACGGAGAGAATATCCAGCATCATGTCACCGTAATCCCGGTTCTTCTGTCCACTTATCTCCCGAAACCACTCGAACAAAAGACCGGTAGAGGACAGTATGCCCGCCACATTGTATCGACCGGGAATAACGTGCGGCAGGGTACGCAAGGCAGGTTGATCGATCGGGACTGCGGAGCAGTAGTTGATCCCTTCGGAGGTACCGGCGCGGTCACACGTCTCTCCCGGGCGCAGCGTATTGGTCCCCACGAGGCTCATCAGAAAATCGGACCCGGCCGCGATTACCGGAACCCCCGGAGAAACCCCCAACTCTTCCCCCACCAGCGCGCGCACCTGCCCGACAACCTCTCCGATCGATACAAATGGAGGCAGCAGCTCAGAGGGAATCTCCGCTCGTTCGACATCAGCCTGACTCCAGATAAACCGTGAGAACTCATCTCCCGGCGTTGTGGCTACCGCTTCACCGGTGAGCCAGTAAATGAGGTACTCCGGAAACGGAAGATACTTCCACACCTCCCTCGCCGCCGGGCTGTTGCGTTGAAACCACGCGATTTTCCCGAGGTAGAACGACGAACTACCGGGAATCGATTCACTCCGTCCGTCCAGCCACAGCAGAGGAGCCCCCACCGGCAGACCGTCGCGTCCTATCGGAACCACCGTGGGACCGTTGCCGCTGAGTACCACCGCATCGATCGTGTACCCCGCCACCAGGTGCGGAACCGACCGGCGCAGCGCATCGGTCCAGCGGTGCGCCTGAAAATCCGCCGCCCGTTCCGACGGTCCCATGATGCGGTGGTGCACGGAAGAGAGCACTTCCCCGCGATCGGTCATAATCGCACCCTTCAGCGAGGAAGTTCCGATATCCAGGACCAGAAACGTCAAATGTCCCACAGTGTTGGTGAAGCTACCACCGTCGATATAACTGGTCAACGGCCACGATCATTCGGTAGTATGGGGGTATGAATCGATACCTATGGATACCAATCGTCTTACTCCTCGTTACCACCATGGCAAGCGCCTCGGGAGCTCCCGAATCGGGACCTGAGAGTGAATACGCTATAGGGGTTTTCGTACCCGGCGTGGTGGACGGCAGTCCCACCTATGAAATGCTGGTAGACGGCGTCAATCGTGCTGCCACCGAGGCGGGCTCAACCTCAGTAGAAATCGTGGAAGGCGGTTTCGATCAATCCGCGTGGGAAGAAGGTGTCATGACGATGGCAGCCACCGGCGAGTACGATCTGATCGTGACATCCAATCCCAGCATGCCGGAAATC
>CAZNRF010000359.1:0-3620 GCA_964575075.1 uncultured Spirochaeta sp.
CATGAGCCAGCATCATATTTCGAACCACTTTGAACGCTCGCCAGGGGTTGCGACCGCCTGGAGCGTGTTCGCCGGTGAGGTGACCAAGCACGGAAAAGGTGAACGGCTCGTTCACGGTAATCCAGTGGTCCACACGACCTCGGAGCGCCTGCACAACAACCGAAGCGTATTCTCTGAACCGTGAGATGGTTTCGGTAGCAGCGAAGCCACCCCGCTTTTGCATGTGAGCCGGCAGATCCCAGTGAAACAGGGTCACCATCGGCGTGATCTCGTGTTCCAGGAGCGTATCGATGAGCCGGCGATAGTAATCCAGGCCGGGCTGATTGATCCGGCCCGTCCCCTCCGGGAGAATACGCGGCCAGCTGATCGAAAGGCGGTACGCCTTGAGGCCGATCTGCTTCATCAGGGCTACGTCTTCATGGAAGCGGTGATAGTGGTCGCATGCTACGTCTCCGCGGTCACCGTTGTGAATGGTCATCCGCCGACGGACGAAGTCATCCCAAATGGATCGTCCTTTCCCATCCTCGTTCCACGCCCCCTCAATTTGATAGGCTGCGGTAGCGGCACCCCAGACAAACTGTTGCGGAAACTGGACACTCATGTCCCTAAAGGTATGAGATCGGTGTCCACGTGTAAACGCAGGAGCTGACAGAGGCAGTGGATTCTACTACAGTTTCGTCGTGGCGTTCGAACAGTCTATCGTGTTGCACAGTGTGTACCTGGTGGCCGGAATGGTCATGTTGTATTTCGGCGGCTCATTCCTCGTACAGGGTGCAGCGAGTCTCGCTCTGAGGTTGAATATCTCCCAGTTGGTGGTGGGTCTGACGGTCGTTGCCTTCGGTACCTCAGCTCCGGAACTGTTTGTGAGCCTGCTCTCCGCAGTACAGGGCAAAATGGGGATCTCCATCGGCAACGTACTGGGAAGTAACGTCATTAATATCGCGCTTATCCTGGGTCTCGCAGCGGTGGTGAGACCGACGGTGGTCGGGCGCGATGCGGTGCGCATCGACGGTCCGGTCATGTTGGCGACATACGCAGTGCTGATCTTGGTAGCTGCTGATGTGTCAGGAGTCAGTTTTTGGACCGGCGGAACGATCCAGCGCTGGGAGGGTGGGCTCATGGTAGCCGCTCTGGGAACGTACCTGTTCTTCCTGTATCAACGCTCTCGCGAATCCGGAGAATCGATTCCCGTATCCGACGATATTCCAAATGATGACGTGATTCAGCGACCGGTGGCGCTTGATATTCTGATGGTGGTACTCGGTACCGGATTGCTGGCCGGTGGGGCGGAATTGTTGGTCCAGGGTGCCGCGTGGCTTGCGGTAGAACTACTGGGTGCCAGTGAGCGCTTTGTCGGCATCGCGATTGTTGCCGTCGGCACGAGTTTGCCGGAGCTGGTTACCACGATTGTCAGCCTTGGTCGCGGTGAGATGGACATCTCCGTCGGGAATCTGATCGGTAGCAATATCTTCAATACGCTCATGGTTCTGGGGGCAACATCCATTATCCTGCCGATTACGGTGGGAACGACCGATTTCTCCGTAGATTTCATGTTTATGGTTGGAACAAGTGCCATTCTGGTCGGTGCCCTTGTGGCTCGACGCAAAGCGTCTCGACCGATGGGGACGGTGCTGCTCCTTTCGTATGGAGCCTACGTGGTCTACCTCGCGGCGACTCGGACGATGTAGCGTCGGAACGCCGTATCGCGTGTCGTTGACAGGCAGCGCGGGAACCACCTACATTCGAGAGGCTTGTGAAAAACCTTCGTGCCGAACACGCCACGCTGATCGGAGCGGCTGTCAACATTCTTCTTTCCGCATTGAAGCTCTTTGTAGGTGTTGTAGCCGGCAGCGGTGCGCTGGTGGCTGATGGTGTTCATTCGCTGAGTGATCTGGTTACGGATGCGGCGGTGCTTCTTGGGTTGCGCGCAGCGCGACGGCCTCCCGACACCAATCATGCCTACGGCCATGGCAGATACGAAACTCTGGCGGCCCTTTTTGTGGGAGCCATGCTCCTTGCCGCCGCGGTGGGAATACTGGTCCACTCCGGCTCTCGTATCGCCCAGGCCCTTGGAGGAACGATGTTGCCGTCGCCGCGACCGGTGGCGATCGGAGTTGCGGCGGCGTCGATTATTGCCAAAGAGGTCATGTTTCATGTGACGCGCAAAATCGGACGCAGTGGGGGCAGCCCGGCGTTGGTGGCCAATGCCTGGCACCATCGCTCCGACGCGCTCAGTTCCGTGGCTACGTTGGTGGGAGTAGGCGGGGCGGCGCTTCTGGGAACCGGGTGGAATACGTTGGATCCCGCAGCGGCGGGAATTGTGGCTCTCATGATCGCGTGGGTGGGTGTGAGTACGGTGGTTACCGCACTTCGGGAAATGACCGATCATTCGCTGCCGCCGTCGGACCATGCGGTGATCAAGCAAATCGTCCTGTCCGTGCCGGGAACCAACGATCCTCACAATTTAAAAACCCGCCGCCTCGGATCGGATGTTTCTATTGAGGTCCATTTCCGTGTTGACGGTGAAATATCGGTTAACGACGGACATGATATCGCTTCGGAGGTGGAAGCGCGCATCCGACGGGAGTTTGGCGAGTCGTCTACTATTATCACCCACGTGGAACCCACAATTGACGGGTAATTTATTGATCATATTTCACAACAAATGAAAGTTCAGTCGTGCTATGTTGATTCCTCTGGATTATTATTACTAGACATGTCATAATCCCGACACATTGACAGCAAAGAATCTGGAGGTTCAATGAACGACAAGAAGCGAATCGTAATCCTCGGTGGAGGATACGGCGGTGTCCACGCGGCCAAAAAGCTCCACAAGAAGTATAAGCGCCGTGAAGATATTGAAATAACGCTCATCGACAAAAATCCCTACCATACGCTCATGACTGAGCTCCATGAAATCGCCGGGTCCCGTACGGAGCCGGAAGCCGTGCAAGTGAGCTTTCACAAGATTTTTGGTGGCAAGCGTGTCAATGTAGCGATTGACGAGATTACCGGTGTCGATTTTGATCAGAAAAAGCTCACCTCAGAGACGGCAGCATATCCGTACGACTACCTCGTTATTGGGGCCGGCGGAGCACCCGAGTTCTTTGATATTCCGGGAGTGCAGGAACACAGTTTTACCCTTTGGTCTCTCGAAGATGCGATCCGAATCCGAACTCATGTGGAAGACCGCTTCCGTGAGGCAGCGAAGGAGCCCAATCCGGAGAAGCGTCGGCAGATGCTGACCTTCACGATCGCCGGTGCCGGGTTTACCGGGATCGAGCTTGCCGGAGAACTCCTGGAGCGTCGGGATGTACTCTGCCCGAAGTACCACATCGATGAGCGAGAAGTGCGGGTTCTCATTATCGAGGCAAAAGACTCGATACTCCCCATCTTTCCCGACAAGCCCAAAGCAAAGGCACTGCGGCACATCAAGAAGATGGGCGCTGAGATTATGCTGAACGCGATGATTACCGGCGCCGAGGAAGGCACGGTGAAGGTCGGCGATCAGACTATTCATACTGACACGTTCATTTGGACAGCCGGAATCCACGGCGGCGAGTTTTCAAGCCGCGTTGACCTTACCAAAGGACATACCGCGCGGGGTGAATGCTCAGTCG
>CAZNRF010000360.1:0-3619 GCA_964575075.1 uncultured Spirochaeta sp.
ATCACGTGCTCCATGTGTTGCTCACCGGTGAAAGCCACGGGTACTACAAAGATTTCGCCCACGATGCGGAGGCGAAGCTCCGCCGGGCCCTCACGGAAGGGTACGTTTTCCAGGGCGAACCATCTTCGGCGCACGGCGGCGCCCCCCGAGGAGAGGAAAGCGGTGACCTGTCACCAACCAAGTTCATCTCGTTTCTCCAGAACCACGACCAGATCGGAAATCGCGCCTGGGGTGATCGAATCGCATCTCTGGCAGACCCGACCGCCTTGGCAGCGGCGGAAGCACTGTTTCTGCTGGCGCCGCATATTCCGATGATCTTTATGGGCGAGGAGTGGCACAGTACCACTCCATTTCTCTTCTTCTGTTCCTTTGAGGGAGAGCTCGCTCAGGCGGTGCGCGACGGCCGTCGTCGAGAGTTTGGCCTCGATGACCTGCCGGATCCGGAAGCGCCGGATACGTTCGCCGCCAGTGTGCTGGAACCCCCCGGCGATACCCACCGCTACCAGCACCTCCTGCACCTGCGAAAAAAGCACCTTCAACCACTCCTGCCGCAGATGCAGCCCGGCGCCGGAAGCGGTGGTCTGAGTCACGCGCTTTCCGTTCGCTATCCCAGCGGCCCACGCCGATGGTGCATCGACATAAACCTTTCCGAGCACGAGCGAAGGCGCCCGCCGGCCCCCGTGTTTCACACCAGCAACCCACCCGCGTCGGCGGATCAGTTCGAGATCATCTATCGCACCACCCCCAACGGACCGTGGTCAGAAACCATGGCGGCGTGGTCAATCGACGTGTGGAGTGAGATAGTATGAGCACCAACGAACCGCTTTTACCCCCGTATCCGCGGGCCACGATACGCCTGCAGTTCTCCTCAGCTTTCACGTTTTCCGCCGCGGCCGAGCTCGTTCCCGATCTCGCGCGCATGGGGTTCAGTCACGTGTACGCCTCCCCGATTTTGGAGGCTCGCGCCGGATCCACCCATGGCTACGATATCGTAAACCATAACCAACTCAATCGAGAGTTTGGCGGTGAGCAGGAGTTCAGCGATCTGGTCACGGCGCTCCACCGCCACAATATGGGGCTCATTATCGATTTTGTTCCGAACCATATGGGTGTGGGGTACTCGGATAATTCCTGGTGGCTCAACGTGTTGGAATGGGGCCAGCACTCACCCTACTCCGATTTCTTCGATATCGACTGGAACTCATCGGAGCAGACCCTCAAAGGGAAAGTACTCGTTCCCGTTCTCGGAGAGCCCTACGGCAGCATACTCGAGTCAGGACAACTACAACTGGCCCTGGATCGAGACCGGGGGAGCTTTAGCGTCCATTACTACGAACATCGATTTCCAATTCATCCCAGGGATTACGCGGTGCTGCTCAATCAGTGCACGGAAGAGCTCCCGCCTGAGGAGCCGCTCAGAGAAGAGATCTCCCAGCTGGCAGCCTCATTCCGAAACCTTCGAGCGGGGCGGAGTGCATCGGCCCAGGCAGTGGTGATTCAGCGCGGAGAAGAGCTCAAGCGGGCGCTGGCGGCGCTCATCGCCTCGGCACCGACGGTTGGCGACTCCCTCGATCGCATATGCGCCGCCTGGAACGGCACCCCCGACCTACCCCGCAGTTTTGATCACCTGCACAAACTGCTGGAGCGGCAGGCGTACCGCCTCGCCTATTGGCGACTTGCGGCGAACGAGATCAACTACCGCCGATTCTTTGACATTAATGATCTGGCGGCGGTGCGCATGGAACGGGCGGAGGTGTTTGAAATCACCCACCAACTCATACTCCGGTTGGTGAACGAGGGCGCGATCCAGGGAATCAGGCTGGATCACGTCGACGGCCTGTTGGATCCCAAACAGTATCTGCAGCGTCTACAGGAGTCGGCGGCGTACCGGCTCATCGGGCGCGGCGGCCCTCCCTTCGAGCCGAGGGACGCAGCACTGGACCAGCCTCTATACGTGGTGGCGGAAAAGATCCTGGCGCACCATGAGGAACTCCGCACCGACTGGGCCGCAAGCGGCACGACCGGTTATGACCACATGGCGGTTGTCAATGAGGTACTCACCGATCCCGCAGGTGAAGAACCGCTCACGCGAATATACGAGGACTTCGTCGGATTTCAGCGCGACTTTGACCGACTGGTGCTGGATGCCAAGTACCGCACGATGCAAGAGACGCTGGCCAGTGAGCTCAACGTTCTGGCGAACCGAATGAGCCGGCTGGCAAAACGGCATCGCCGCACCCGGGATCTCTCCCGCCTCGGCTTGCGTCGGGCGCTGATGGACATCGTGGCCCATTTCCCGGTGTACCGCAGCTACGTTGACCAGACAGGCGTCTCCGATTCGGACCGTCGCGATATCGAATGGGCGGTTGCCCGGGCCCGACGCGCCGCCCGCACGGTGGATACCACCGCGTATGACTTTGTTCAAGCGGTGCTCACCACCGACCTCCTCACCCAATACCCCGGGCAGTTCCGGCGGCGGGAGGTGATGGAGCTGGCGATGAAAATTCAGCAATTTACCGCACCGGTGATGGCAAAGTCGGTGGAGGATACGGCGTATTACCGGGATGTTCGGTTCGTGGCCAGAAATGAAGTGGGAGCGGAACCGGAACGGTTTTTTGCCTCGGTACAGGGATTCCACTTCGCCGCGCGGGCCCGCCTCGAACACCATCCCTTTGCGATGGTCACCACGGCAACTCATGACCACAAACGAGGGGAGGATGTTCGGGCGCGGCTGGCGGTAATCTCAGAGGTACCCCAGATCTGGGCGGATTGGACGCAGCGAATGGCTGAGTATGGAGAAGTCTTCACCACCTACCGCGACGATGGCCCGGCTCCCACCTTGCAGGACCAGTACATGCTGTTGCAGACGATCATAGGAACGTGGCCGATGGAGCTTCACGGGCCGGATTACCACGGAATAGAGGAGTACCGCCGGAGAATCACCAACTATGCCCTCAAGGCGGCGCGGGAGGCGAAACTGGAGACCAGTTGGACCCGTCCGGACGAGCAGTACGAGGAAGCCCTGGAACGGTACATCTCGTCGGTCCTCAATCCCAAACGGTCCTCAACGATGCTGCGCGTTATCGGCGAGATGGTGGACACGATAATTCTCCCGGGAACGGTTAACAGCGTGAGCCAGAAACTCCTCACGCTGACGGTGCCGGGTATGCCCGATGTCTACCAGGGCACCGACGGGTGGGATCTCTCCCTCGTGGACCCGGATAACCGGCGCCCCGTTGATTTCGCGGTGCGCCGGCGCTGGCTATCCGCGGCGGACGCAGCCGACGCAGCCGACGCAGCCGATGATCGCCGGGATCTGGCCCGCAGAGTGGTGAAAGAATGGCGGACCGGTGAGATCAAGCATATGGTCCTGCGGCAGACCCTGCTGGTACGACGGCGCTCCGCCGATCTGTTTGCTGCGGGAGACTACGTGGCGCTCACCGTAGAAGGGGCGCAGGCGGATCGGGTGCTGGCGTTTGCTCGGGTGTTTCGAGGAACGGCAGCGCTGGTGGTCGTACCGCGGTTGGTGGCTCCGCTCATGGAGTCTGCGGACTCACCGATCGTGCCGCCACAGCTGTGGGAGGACACCCGGGTGATTCTTCCGGAGGAAATTCCGTCC
>CAZNRF010000361.1:0-3610 GCA_964575075.1 uncultured Spirochaeta sp.
GGAGCCGGGGATGGCGCGATGCCCGCCTATTGTCTGACCGACAAGGGATATTGGCTTGTGCCGTCTTCTGGCCCCGCAAGGTTGGCGGATCTTGAGAGCGCGTATGAGAATGAAGAGTGGATCGTGGTCACCGGATGGCAGCCTCACTCCATGTTCGGATACTTTGATCTTGAGATCCTCGAGCAAGATGAAGAAGAGATCTGGGGCGTGGACGACATTCATATTCTCGGCCGCACCGGTATCGAGGAAGAAAAGCCGGAGTTGGCGGAGTTCCTCGGAAACATGAGTATGAACACCTCTGAAATGGGTGATCTCATGGTCCATATTGCCGAGTCCGATCTGGACACGCTCGAAGCCGCTCGTGAGTGGAAGGACGACAACTCCGACATCTGGTCGGACTGGGTTCCCTCCATGTAAAAGCGCACACGCGTGTAAGATAAAGGCAGGCAGACACGGCGCCCAGTGCGCATGGTCTGTCTGCCGTTTTTTGCTGGAGCGGGGACGGTCGTCACGACGATCTGCAACAATCCGATATTTCCTTCCGACGGTGCCTGCTTAACTCCTGCCTGTGCGACAGAAGAAAGAAGAATTATGTCATTAATTGAAGTTAGAGACCTATACAAGATCTTCGGGCCCAATCCAAAGCGGGCGATCCCGATGATCAAAGAGGGTGTTTCCAAAGGAGATATTCTCAAACGGACCGGGTGTACCGTGGCCATCAATGGAGCCACGTTCAGTATCGAAAAGAAAGAGACCTTTGTCGTGATGGGGCTTTCCGGAAGTGGGAAGTCGACGTTTATTCGGTGTCTTAACCGCTTAATTGAACCGACCCACGGTGAAATTATTATCGACGGTCAAGACGTAATGAAGCTCGATGACGACAAGCTTCGCGAGTTTCGGCGGTACAAGATGTCCATGGTTTTCCAGAACTTTGGGCTCCTGCCCCACCGAAACGTTGTGAACAACGTAGAGTTTGGTCTGGAAATCGGCGGCATGGACAAGGAAAAGCGCCATCAAAAGGCGTTGGATGCGATTAAGCTGGTTGGTCTCGAAGGCTACGAGAACAGCATGATCTCAGAGCTCAGCGGCGGTATGCAACAGCGCGTGGGCCTCGCTCGAGCGCTTGCGAATGACCCGGAAGTGCTCTTGATGGACGAGGCGTTCAGCGCCCTGGACCCGCTCATTCGCACACAGATGCAGGATGAGCTTCTGGAGCTACAAGCTCGAATGCACAAAACGATTGTCTTTATTACCCATGACCTGGACGAAGCGCTCAAGATTGGCGATCGCATCGCGATCCTCGGTCCGGATGGGCGAGTTCGGCAGCTCGGAACGCCGGAGCAGATTCTATCGGAGCCCGCCGATGATTACGTCCGTGACTTCGTTCAGAACGTGGACCGAACCAAAGTCATCACCGCGTCCGCGATCAGTGCGCACGCCGCAACAATTACCTATCCGCGAGAAGATCTCCAGGCAGCTCTGCGGTCAATGGAAAAGCACAATACGTCCTCCGTCTTCGTTGTCGATAACGACCGCCTTCTCAAGGGAATCGTCACGATTGACGACGCTATCGCGCTCAAAAAGAAGGGAGAGACGGATATTGCATCAATTCTCATTGATGACGTCTATACGAGTTCCCCGAACACATCGATTTCCGATCTGTTGTCCACGGCGATTCAGACGCGGTATCCCATCGCATTGGTCGATGACGACGGGGTGTTCCGCGGTGCGGTGAGCCGGGCTTCTATTATGGCGGAGGTCAACAAAGGCACCGATCATTCGGATAGCCCCATTCCGTTACAGCAGCTCCAGGAAGAGCTATCTGACAGAGAGGAAACAGACCAATGATGGACACGATACGACAATACTTCAATATTGGTGGGAGTTTTGAGGCCGGTGTCGACTGGTTGAACAGCAATTTGCGATGGCTTTTCTCCGGAATTACCGAGACTGTGGACGCGATCTTGTCCGGCATTCGGGCGGGATTCAATTTTCTGCCCCCGATTGTGATGGTACTCCTCTTCGCCGCGTTAGCGTGGTGGATCGCATCAAGGGGAGTCGCGATCTTTACCGCCCTTGGATTCTTGCTGATTTGGTATATGGGACTGTGGACCCTTACCATGAGTACCCTATCACTGGTGATCACGTCGGTATTGATCTCCCTGCTCATAGGTATTCCGATTGGGATCTGGGCGTCCAAAAGCGACAGGGTATGGAACGTGGTGAGGCCGATTCTCGACTTTATGCAGACGCTGCCCGCGTTCGTATACTTGATCCCGGCGGTGTTGTTCTTTCGCCTGGGAGCGGTGCCCGGGGTTATCGCAACGTTAATATTCTCCCTGCCTCCGGCCGTGCGGCTTACCAACCTCGGCATTCGCCAGGTTCCAAAGGAGATTAAAGAGGCTGCGCTTTCGTTCGGTGCCACAAACCGGCAGATGCTGGTCAAGGCGGAGCTGCCGGTGGCGCTCAGCACGATTATGGCCGGTGTCAACCAGACGATCATGTTGGCGCTTTCGATGGTGGTTATCGCCGGAATGATCGGCGCCGGCGGTCTCGGAAACGAAGTGCTCCGGGGTATTACGCAACTCCGCATCGATGTTGGATTCGAAAGCGGAATCGCGATCGTTATTCTGGCGATCTTCCTGGACCGAGTAACCCAGGCTCTGGGAGACAACACCCGGAAGTCGTGATCCATTTGCCTTTGAGTCATGAAGACTGCAGCCCGCCGTCCCGCAGACGGCGGGTTTTTTGTCTGCGCGCTACGGAATGGACAGATGCAAGGGATTTCGCTACCCTTCGGAGCTCAAAGAGGAGGGCTGAATATGCATATGTCTCGGGTTGTAAACGTCTTGGTCGGTTTCGTGTTGAGCGTTGGGGTCACGTTCTCGGTATTTTCCTCCGGCGCCCAGGAAGAGGGCGAAGCGGAGAGCAATGTTATCGGTATTTCAAAGATTGTGGCTCATCCTGCTCTGGATGATATAGAGCAGGGAATTATTGATGAGCTTACCGATCTGGGGTTCACTGAGCTGGAATATGACCTACAGAACGCCAATGGCGATATGTCTACCGCATCAAGTATTGCCACCAAGTTCCGCAACGATCGCGTGCGCCTCGCGGTGGGAATCGCTACTCCTACGGCCCAAGCGCTGGCCAACGCGATTGATGATATCCCCGTGGTATTCGCGGCAGTAACCGATCCCGTTGGAGCGGGACTGATCGATAGCACCGACGCCGGCGAAGCAAACATCACCGGCTCATCTGACCTAACCCCGGTGGAGGCGCAGTTCGATCTCATGGAGGAGCTTGCCGATGTAGACACGTTGGGTCATATCTATGCCGGTGGCGAGTCCAATGCGGTGGCGTTGGCGGAGCTTGCGCGGGAAGCATCCGAAGGTCGCGGAATCGAGTTCGTGGAAACCACGGTGGTGAACTCCAGCGAGGTTCGCTCTGCGACGCAGTCAATTATTGATCGGGTAGACGCGATCTACGTCAGCAACGACAACACCGTGGTGAGTGCCCTCTCCGCGCTTACGGAAGTAGCGACCGCCGCCGGCGTTCCGGTGATCAGCGCAGACACCACCTCGGCCGAGGACGGCGGCGTACTGGCGGC
>CAZNRF010000362.1:0-3601 GCA_964575075.1 uncultured Spirochaeta sp.
CACAGCGAGCAAGGTTATCAGCGTCACTCGCCATTTCTTGGTCATGCTGGCACTCTACGGACGTACAGTGTCCTTTGTCAACAGAACGGTGAGAACAGAAAAAGAGGCCGGTTCGGCAGAACCGGCCAGAGTATCGGCTACAGAGAATAGTAAACTGGGAGGGGAACTATTTCCGCCACCGATACACACATTATCGTCACGTTATACTTCAGGTTTAGTTCCGTTTGAGCAAAATATCAAGGTCAATGCCAAGTTCATACTCTTCGTGGGCTTCCAGCTCCACTCTTCGGCTCACCGTAAAGTCGCCGAGGCGTATCATGATTGAGTACTCGCCGGGTGCGGCGGTGAACGGACGCTGATCAACTAACCTGGTACCATTCCAATATACTTCTGCTACGGTGGGTACGGAAACCCGTATCATCGCGAGAGGTTCTCGGGGCTCGAGCGTAATCTCCCGGATGTGACCTTGTTCAATTCCAACATTTGTTGTGGTCTCGAGAAAGTCACCGGCTTGCGCTTCCAGGCGATAGATACCGGGGGTTCGCTCCACAACCGTGTCTTCGCCGATCTCCTCGCCGTTCAAGGTTAACTGGAGTTCTTCTCGTGTTCGTGATAGAAGCTCTGCTTCTCCCGCGAGGGACACGCGTAGTGCGCCGATCGGGCGTAGCCGGGGAGAAATCCGAACGGAGTAGGTTGTGGATAACGCCTCGTTATCCATCCCTTTCATGATGGGGACCAGTTGCAGTGCGATATCTCCGATGCGAGGGTCTGCGGGACGTGTTGTGGTGCCCTGAGCCCTGGAGTAGTCCTCATCCAGCGGGAGGAACAGCCTGTGCCCCTCTGGATCGGTCAGGGGAAGCGTCTCGAGACGTTGACCGGCCAAATTCTGCACGCCCTGCGCTGCCGGCGGATCAACCGCTCCAAATACCGCCACGGAGAACGACCCCGGAGCCACCGCTTGCTCTTGGGGCTCAATGGTGATCTCGAGAGCCTCGATAAAGCGCAGGAACGTGGGATCAATATGAAAAAGTACGACGTCTCCAGCTGAGAGCTGCGATTCGACACGGGTATCAGAAGTGATCGACTCTCGGTTTGTGACCTCTCCGCGGAAACTCTGACTACTGATCCCCTCAGCGAATATGACACCGAGCATTACGAGGAACAGCATCAGATGATGGCGGTGTACGATCGTTATTCCCATAAGATGTATTGCTCCGGGTCTCGCGGTACACCCTGGTATCTCACCTCAAAGTGCAAATGGGGACCAGTGGACATGCCCGTACTTCCTACATACCCCAAACGGTCTCCCTCGTTCAACTGGTCGCCTTCTGTGACGAGCGTCTCCTGCAGGTGCGCGTATACCGTCTGGTATTCCCCCTGGTGGGCCACCGTCACTGAAAGGCCGAGAAGCGGTTCTCGGCTGATCGATTCAACCACCCCGTCAGCCGCAGCATAGACCGGTGTGCCGAAATCTACGGCAAAGTCTATCCCGGCATGAAAGAGTCGTGCCCGGGTAAACGGGTGGTACCGGTACCCGAAGGGTGATGACACGGCTCCCCCGCCGATAGGGTGCATAAACCCGCCTTGCATGAAAAGATCACGCTCTCCGTCTGAAAAGTCCAACTCCGGCGCAAAGAGAAACGGTATCGGACCGTCCGAGCCGGGGATTCTCACTTCTATGACCTCTTCGTGCTGAGAGATGCGTGCCAGAAGGCGCCGCTCGAGGGCCGTCTCCGCCTGAGACGGTACAAAGAGACCTGCTCTGTTCGGTATCAGGATCGCCGAGCCATCGCTGGAGAGCTGGGGACGATCGAGACGGTTCAAGGATGCGATGGTACTGTAAGGAAGCTGTAATCTCGAGGAAACACCGAACACGTTTTCGTCAGAGGTGGGGGTGTACGAAAACAAAATAAGCGGCTGATCAGGACGCTGCACCATTTCCTGGTGCTGCATGTATCCGGGATCGCTGGGATCGAGACGAGCGATCGGCGTTTGGGCGGGCGCTATCGGGGCCAGGCCGGCGAAGACAACCCCCATCGTTACGATGATCCCGATACGCCGCGGAACGATCATGCCAGGCGGTGAGCGACCATGCCGGAGGCCAGAATCAGGGCCGTACCTATGAGAAGGGGCCATCCCATTACGATTCCCGCCAGCAAAACCAGCAGGTCTACCGTCCATATCACGGTCCGCACGGTGAGTCGCCGGCCTCCCACGAGGAGCCAGCCTGCTCCCGCCACTACTATCAGGGATGCGCCGGCGCTATATAGCGTGGGGACTCGGGACGCCGCAAACCACAGAGGTACGGTGATGATCGCGCTGAGAATTGCCAGCGCCGCAACCCAGAGAACGACGTGGATCAGGCCGCGCAGAAGGAGCGCGTACCCCCGGACGAGACGGAGATTGGGATGGTTCACTCGATCGCCTCCAGAATACGCTGCCGCTGAGCGCCAAACTCTTCAGCTTCGCTCTCCTTACCGATGCGCCTCGCCGTCGTCTCGAGTTCGGCCAGAACCTCGGCGCTTCCCCGAGCATCATTTACCGCAAGATACACGCGCAACGCCCGGAGATAGTACTGGTACGCGTCATTATCATCGTTCCGACGGGCCCGAATCTTGCCCAGAGCAAAGAGGTCGGCGGCGATTCCCGGCGCGTGCTCCGCCCGCTTGTCTGCATCCAATGCTGATTCGGCGCGGGTCTGGGCCGTTTCAAAATCATTTTGCCGGGATGCGATAGATGCGAGCATGTAGTAGTTGCTGGCCAGCTCCCGCCAGTTACCGGCCTCTTCGTTGGCTGCGCGTGCCTGTTCAAAGTATGCTTCGGCCTGGTCGAGATCGCCGGACTGGGCGTACACGGTACCCAAGTTGTGGAGGAGAATGGGATCTATCGGCTCGTCCCGCTGATCAGCGATTTGCCGCGCCACTTCAAACGCCTCCCGGGCCGCCTCGGTTTCGCCGTTGCGCAATGCAACTTCTCCGAGATTCACCTGGGCCTGCAGCTCCTGCTCTTGATCATCCCCGAGGCGGGAAAATTCCAGGGCTAACTCCGCCCGCTCTGCCGCTTCATCCAGGTTTCCGGTGATCGCGTACACCCGTGACAACGAGTTGTGAGACTTTGCGATCCCCGGCAAATGGTCTACGGAGATGTTCTCCCGGAGGGCCTCCTCAAAGAAGCGACGAGCCATCTCGTAGTCTCCCGCTTCGAAGCGGGCGTTCCCGTACTCCGCCAGCTGAGACGCGCGATTCTTCGTTGCTACTTCGTAATCGGGAGGATCCGGCGCCGAGGAGCAACCGGCCAGCACCACAACTACCAGTACCAGGGCACCAAGCGGGGCGAAGCGCTTAGAACTGGCCATCGCGATAACTCTGAAAGGTGGTCGGTTGTGATAGTTCCCGGGTGATGCCACCGCGAATGAGTGGATTATTGCTGAGGCCTTCGAGCACATCCTGCCCCGAGACGAGGGCACTCTGCGTTTCTTCCAGCAGGCCGGCGATTTGCGGTTGCGTTCCATTTATGAACCCTGCAAACTGATTTACCTCGTCCAGAGAGGCGTTTACACTTATGAGCATCTGCTCCACTTCGTTGTACAGTCGATTGTTGT
>CAZNRF010000363.1:0-3601 GCA_964575075.1 uncultured Spirochaeta sp.
CCAGCAGGTTGCCCTCGGCGTCAAACGCCAGGTAGCCGTGCATCATCCCGCTGAACTCCGCTGCCGCCGCGGAGGTGAGGGCAACGCCGTACTGCTTCTTTACATCCGCCAGCAGGTCGGCAAAGGCGCCGGCGAGGCCGGTCCACGCCTCCTCCAGGGGATAGGTCCAGACGCCGTTTTCCAGTTTGTTCTCCCACCCGTAGGACCCCGCCGCGAGGGGCTTGTGGTCGGGTCCGATCACGGTAGCCTTAATCCGGGTTGATCCGAGCTCCACACCGACCACGCAATTACCCTCGGAGATTACCGCGGCCGGATCATACTGTCCTGTCTCTCTCACAAGCTTCCTCCCCTTGGGCAGTGTACACCCTCTGCCGCCCCGGCGCAGCTACGCCGGCGCGGTGGCTACCTGCTCTGCCAGTACATATCGCTCAGCGCCAGCTCCCGGCGGAATGAGCGCAACTCGGTGGCCGCATCGATCACGGTGAGCTCGATGCCGGCGATCGTGGCGTAGTCTTCCAGCATCTCGGTGGTGAGTTGCCGGCTGTAGCCGGTGTGGTGGGCGCCGCCGGCGTAGATCCAGGCCGCCGCCGCCACTTCGAGGTTGGGCTTGGGCACCCAGACGGTGCGCGCCACCGGCAGCTTCGGCAGCGGCGCGTCCGGCTCAACCGCCTCCACCTCGTTCACCAGCAGCCGGTAGCGTCCGCCCACGTCGATCACCGAGGCGTTGAGCGCCGGGCCCGGGGTCGAGTCAAAGACGAGCCGCACCGGGTCGGACTTGCCGCCGATTCCCAGGGGGTGGATCTCCACCTTCGGCTTACCCGCGGCGATGGAGGGGCAGATCTCGAGCATGTGGGAGCCGAGCACCCGCTCCCGACCGGGTTCAAAGTGGTAGGTGTAGTCCTCCATAAAGGAGGTGCCCCCGGGCAGTCCCTCGGCCATCACCTTCATCGCCCGCAGGAGGGCAGCGGTTTTCCAGTCCCCCTCCCCACCGAAACCGTAGCCGTCGGCCATGAGGCGCTGCACCGCCAGTCCCGGCAGCTGCTCCACACCGTGGAGATTCTCAAAGGTGTCGGTGAAGGCCACAAAATCCCCGTCGGTGAGAAACGCCCTGAGACCGAGTTCCTGCCGGGCGGCGTAGCGCAGCGCCTCGTGGCGGTCGCCTCCGTGCCGCAGCTCCTCGGCCACGGCATACTCCTGCTCGTACTGCTGCACGAGGGAGTCGATATCCGCGTCGGAGACGGCGTTGAAGTACGCCACCAGGTCGCCGATGCCGTAGCCGTTGACGGAGTATCCAAAGGTCATCTCCGCCGAGACTTTATCACCCTCGGTGACCGCCACGTTTCGCATGTTGTCGCCGAACCGGGCCACCTTGGCGCCCTGCATCGAGGCGTGGGCCGCGGCGGCGCGCGCCCAGGCGGCGATCCGGGCGTGGACGGATTCGCTCTTCCAGTGCCCCACCACCACTTTGCGGTCTATCCCCATGCGGGTCATCATGAAGCCGAACTCCCGGCCGCCGTGGGCGGTTTGGTTCAGGTTCATGAAGTCCATGTCGATCGAACCCCAGGGGATGTCCCGGTTGTACTGCGTGTGGAGGTGTAGAATCGGCCGTTGCAACCGGGATAAGCCGGTGATCCACATTTTGGCCGGTGAGAAGGTGTGCATCCACAGCACTACCCCGATGCAGCGATCGCTCCCGTTGATCTCCTGTACCGCGGCACTGATCTCCTCAGGCGTGGTAAGAACGGACTTGAACACGATCGTGTGCGGGATCGTCTCGGCGCCATCCAGTCCCCGAGCAATTTCAGCGGCGTGTTTCCGCACTTCCTCCAGCGGGCCCGGTCCGTAGAGGTGCTGACTTCCTGCGTACATCCAGAGTTCCATGCTCTTATCCTTGTGTGGACATGGGTGAAATCTCGTGAAACTGGAGTGTCTCCCTCGTCACGAGGTCCACCGGTATCCGTATTTGGTTTTCCACTCGTTCGTTGAGAATCGAGTGCCTGTAGAGGGCGTAGACTGCCTGGTAGCCCTGGTTTTCGGGCTGCTGATTGATAACGAACGCCAGCGATCCATCCTGCAAGCAGGCGATGTTCTCGGGAATCAGGTCGTAGCCGACCACCGATACCCGCGACGCCGATCCATGCGATGTGACTGCTTGGCCTGCCCCGTCGGCGGAGGCACCGTCCCGGAGCGCGTCAATAACGGTGTGCGCCGCGGCGTTGGCGACAAAGATCCCGTCAATCCCGGGCTCCCGGCGGAAGCGGTCGACAATCTTTTCCCGCAGCTCCCTTTCCGAGGCGGCTTCTATGCGCTCCATCGGTACCGACCCGTCAAAGTACTCTTCGAAGCCGCTTCTTCGTCGCAGCAGGTGGTAGTCATCCCGCCCAACAACAACCGAGGCGTATCGTCCGGGGCCCGCCATGAAATGGAGGAGCTTGGCGGCGAGCAGACCGCTCTCGTAGCTCTCCTGGGAGATCGAGCAGAGCAGATCCACATCGGGAAGCTCGCCGTCGAGCACGACCACCGGGATCGGGTGACAGCGCCGGGCGAGATCGGCGGAGGCGGACTGCAGGGTTGGGGCGAGAATGATCCCCCCAAGCTGGTCTTCCTCTCCCGGCGCCTGCGCCCCGGCTCCATCGACCTTCGAGGGGCACAACACTCCGACCACCTCCTCGGAGACCCGGTAAAAGGAACGCGGATCGAAGCGGTCGTAGTGGGCGAATCTGACCCGCACGTAGTGGTGAGCCAGTTGCTGGACCGCTTGATTGATACCATCCACTACCTGCTGCCAGAAGCCCCCGTCCTGCTCCGGATGAGGAAGAATCGCCACCAGTGTTCGCCACTGCGACCGTTTGAGGTTGCTCGCGACCAGGTTTGGCTGGAACGAAAGGGTGGCAGCCGCCGCGCGAACCCGATCCGCCGTGGCCTGTGAGAAACGGCCGCGGTTGTGGAGCACGCGATCAACAGTCCCGATTGAGACCCCGGCTTCACGAGCGACGTCTTTCATTGTTGCCGTTTGCTTATGCTTCACCCTGGTAGTGTTCCGGGAATCCGGTTCGTTTGCCAACTCACCCCACCTGCGTTATCGTTAACGCAATTGTAGGAGCGCCGGAGAGCTGCTGTCAACCGAGAAATTGACGGTGAGTTTACACCGGTCCGGTTCTACAGTAGCGTGATTACAAGGAACACATACGACTATGACGAATTATGACATTCAAAAAGAAACCCTTCGCGCCAATCGGGCGATCGTCGACGCCGGGCTGGTGCTTCTCACATGGGGAAACGCAAGCGTTCGCCACCCGACCGAGCCGGTGATGGCGATCAAACCGAGCGGGGTCTCCTACGACGCCCTCGACGCGGAATCGATGGTGCTCGTTTCGATCGATACCGGTGAGGTGGTCGGCGGGAAGCTGCGCCCGTCCTCGGACACGGAAACTCATCTGGAGATCTACCGCGCGTTTCCCCAGGCGCGCGGGGTGGTACACACCCACAGCGCGAAGGCGGTGGCGTGGGCTCAAGGGCGTCGGGATATTCCGATCCTCGGGACGACCCACGCCGATCCCTTTCGAGACCCGACCCCCTTGACTCGTCCCCTCACTGAGGC
>CAZNRF010000364.1:0-3570 GCA_964575075.1 uncultured Spirochaeta sp.
CAAATGACCGGCGTCTTGTAGAAGCGGGTGAGCCCCTCGAGGCGGGCTGAGCTGTTCACATTGTCACCGATGACGGTGTTTACCATCCGCTCGTAGCTTCCGATATTCCCGTAAAAGACCTGGCCGCCGTCGATTCCGACACCGATATCCAGAAGCACCGCCCGATACACGTTTTCTTCTTCTTCCGTGAGGCTTCCGCGTTGCTCAAGAATCAGCTCTCGTCGTGCATGCATCTCTTTCCGAACGTCCGCAGCCACTTCATGCAACCGATACGCGGCACGAAGCGATTGAACACTCTTGTTTTCCGTATCCGTCTCCACCGTGCCAAAGACCGCCAGTAGCGCATCCCCGATGATCGACCCGATATCCCCTCCGTGCTCATGAATGTACCGAATCGCTTTATCGTAGTGGAGATTGAGCAGTTTGATGATGTCGGTACCAAGCGTCTCGGTCATAAAGGTGAAGCTGCGGATATCGGTGAACAGAATCGTCAGCTCCCGTTTGGTTCCCTCCAGGCGAATCTCGCGCTCTTGGTAGGCCTTGGCCGCGACGTCTCGGGCAACAAACTTCTTGAAGATCCCCATGAGGTTGTCGATCCTGCTGGCCAGAGAATTGAACGCGACGCCGAGATACGTGACGTCGTCATTCGGGGCGCCCTCCAGCTGCATTAACTCCAGAGTTTGATCCGCCTGCATACGCATGATGCTGTCGGTGATCACTCGCACGAACCGCAGGATGAAGCGTAACAGCAGCACCCCCACCAGAGCGAAAACTGCGGTTATGCCGATGATGATCAATGAGACCTGGCGAAAGATCCGTTCTGAGTCTGCGTAGAACTCTCCGATCTCCTCGCCGCGAACCTGAAAGACATCCCAACTGTTGTTGTATTTGTAGACACCAAAGTAATCGTACCCCTGGAAGGTGAAGTTGAGCGTTCCCTCCTCCTCACCTCGAGCGAGGCTGTCAATCATCTGCTGTAGCGCCTCTTCATCGGTGAACCTATCCTGATCCTCGAGCTCGCCGGCCTGAAAGAAGATATCGCCGGACTCGCGTACCCCAAGCGAAACCGACCGCGTGCCCCGATGGTTTCGCGCAGCGGCACTTTCTATGTTGTTGATTGCGGCCTCTTCGTCAGGGTTAAAATTGACGATCTCCCGCTGGTTGTTGGCAAAGACGTGGAGCTCTTTGAGGTCCTTCACCAACAGCTGATTGAGCAACCGGATCTGTTCACCCCGATTCAGCATGAGGTTGATGTAGTTGGTTGTGAAGTTGGAGATGAGGAGAAAGACGGTGAAGATGACCGTGATCTTCACGATCATAGGTACGACCCGCGTACCGTTTACCTTTTGTCCAAGAACCTTTTTTAGTAGATCAGCCATGGCTCCCTCTACTCTACCCCAAAACGACTGTGTCAGTAAGGCCGCATGGGAAAAACATGACAAAACTTGACAGGTTTTGCACCACTTTGGCGGCTCGCTGTCGCCAAAGTGGTATTATACTACGTCTCCCGAATATCGATCACTTCCTGAATGTGTTTCTCCACTGAGCTAATGAATGAGTCTTTGTCCATACCGGACACTTTGATGATACACACCGCGTTGGTCGGCTTGTCTCCCGGCCAGGTCCCGATCGAGATAATGTTTCCGCCATGATCGGCCACATCTGAACCGAGCTTGGCCAATTCTCCCGGTTCTTCGGGAATCCGAAGGGTAGCTCGCAGCCCTTTTTCCCGGGTACCAAATAGATCAATAAACAGCCGAAACATATCGGATTCGGTGACGATTCCCACCGGAAGCCCGTCGTCATCCACCACGGGCAAACACCCGATGTCATTATCCACCATCTTCCGGGCAGCATCTTCTACCAGGTCTTTCGGATGGGCGATGAGAACGTTCTTTGTCATCACCTTCGAGACGACGAGCTTGGAAAGCAGACGCGTCATCTCGTATACATCGAGCGTCGAGGCCGGCGACGGAGACGCATACAGAAGATCCTTTTCGCTGACAATGCCGATCAGCCGCTTGTCGTGATCATTGACCACCGGCAGATGATGCAGGTGCTCCCGGCGCATAAGGTCCTGGGCATCGGTCACCGGAGTGTCCGCGTGGACCGTGTATAGGTTGTCGCTCATGATTTTGTGGACAAGCATTACGGATTCCTCCTGTAGTAATTATACGCCCAAATAAGCTGACTTGATCTCATCATTTGCCAATAAATTCGGGCCGGTATCCGCCATCGTGATACGTCCTGTCTCCATGACGTATCCCCGATGGGCAACTTTCAACGCCTGGTTCGCGTTTTGCTCAACCAAGAATATGGTAGTTCCATTCTCGCGATTGATCTGAGATATGATCTCAAAGATCTGTTGAACGATAAGCGGTGCCAGACCCAGACTGGGCTCATCAAGCAACAGCAGCTTGGGGCGCGCCATGAGCGCCCGCGAAATCGCCAGCATCTGCTGCTCACCGCCGGACAGGGTACCTCCAGCTTGTCCCTTCCGCTCGGCGAGAATCGGAAACAACGAAAAGACATAGTCCAGATCTCGTCTGATTCCCTCTCTATCTTTGCGGAGGAGCGCTCCCATATCCAGGTTCTCACGAACAGTGAGATGCGGGAAAATATGACGGCCTTCCGGAACTTGGGAAATGCCGAGCGCCACAATCTGATCAGGATCCCGACCGACAACCGACTCGCCCTGGAACACAATCTCGCCGCTCCGGGGAGGAACGACCCCGCTGATCGACATAAGCGTGGTGGATTTGCCCGCTCCATTGGCGCCGATCAGCGTAATGATCTCACCACGCTCTACCAGGAGGTCGATTCCTTTGAGCGCCTGGATGTTACCGTAGTAGGTGTGCACCGATTTCAGCTCAAGCACTGACTTCCTCCCCGAGATACGCCTTAATCACATCAGGGTTGTTTCTTACTTCCTGAGGGGTTCCGGTGGCGATCAGCCGCCCGTAATCCATCACGTAAATTCGCTCCGAAAGCGACATAACCAGGTTCATATCATGCTCGATCAGGAAGATTGATACGTTCTCCGTATCGCGAATCCGTTTGATCAGGCTCTCCAGATTCTTGGTTTCCTGCGGATTCATGCCGGCCGCCGGTTCATCCAGCAGAAGCAGAAACGGGTCAGTGGCCAAGGCCCGGGCGATCTCGAGCCGCCGTTGCGCGCCGTACGGAAGATTGCTGGCCAGGTCATTCACGTGCTGTTCCAGTTGCATGCGCTTCAATATCGCATAACTGTCATAGAGGACCCGCTCTTCTTCCTCCCGAGTGGCACGGTTGCGAAAAATAGCACCAAAGATGCCCGCCTTGAGCCGCGTGTGGCGCCCAATCATCACGTTTTCGAGAACCGTCATGTTCGGGAACAATCGGATATTCTGAAACGTGCGAGCTACCCCTTGCGCCGCAATGGCGCTCGGCTTCTGCCCTTTAATGGAGCGCTGCGACTCCCCCGGTGGCTGAATCAGAATATCACCGGTCGTAGGGGTGTACACTCCGGTAGCGCAGTTGAAAAACGTCGTCTTTCCGGCGCCGTTGGGACCGATAAGAGCGATGATCTCT
>CAZNRF010000365.1:0-3569 GCA_964575075.1 uncultured Spirochaeta sp.
AGCTGCGGGACCTCTCCATCGAGATGCATATGGTACCAGTAAGTGGGCTGTTTGACGGATTCCGGCGTCTTGTACGGGATCTGGCCTCGAATCTGGGAAAAGAAGTTAAACTCATCACCGAAGGCAGTGAGACGGAACTGGACAAAAACGTAATCGATCTGTTGAAAGACCCTCTGATGCATATCGTGCGTAATAGCGTAGACCACGGCATTGAGACTCCAGATGTACGAACCGCCGCCGGGAAGGATTCCTCGGGCACGCTTAAGCTCAGCGCTTCGTACGCCGGGTCTCACGTGGTAATCCGCGTAACAGATGATGGCGCGGGGATGGACACGGAAAGAATTCGGGCAAAAGCTGTAGAGCGGGGAATTCTGGCCGCCCAGGGCACCTACTCGGAGCAGGAAATCCTGGAGTGTATCTTTGCCCCGGGGTTTTCTACCGCGGAGAAGACTACCGATGTCTCAGGCCGGGGTGTCGGGATGGACGTGGTAAGACGCAATATTGAGCAGCTCGGTGGTACGGTGCGAATGTCCTCCCAGGCGGGTCTCGGCAGCCAAATCACAATCCGAATTCCCCTCACCTTGGCTATTGTAGAAGGACTTCTGGCAAAGGTAGGCGACAACTGGTATTTGATCAACCTGTCCTATATCGAGGAGTGCCTCGCCTATGATTCCCAGGACCGTGAAAACCGTCGCGGATACTCCTCGTATCGGGGCGGTATCGTCCCCTTCGTCGATCTACGAGATTATTTCGGCCTTGAAGCAGCCCCGGAGAACCAGCGACATCTCGTGATAGTTTCAATAGATGATACACAAGTCGGCCTCATAGTCGACGAGATCCACGATACATACCAGTCGGTGATCAAAACGCTGGGACGGGTGTACGAAAAGGTTGAAGGGATCTCGGGAGCGATCATGCTGGGGAACGGCACACCGGCGCTCGTGCTCGACGTGGACCGATTGATGCGCCTGGCCGTACGGGAGTCGACGCATGAGCGATAGCCACAGGGGAACCTGGCTTGTGTTCCACCTGGCAGATGAATCCTACGTCGTTCCGGTAACGCGCGTCGACGAGATACTGGAGTACACGAAACCCACCAGCGTACCTCGGTCTCCAGAATATCTCAGAGGAGTTCTAAACGTGCGAGGCCGTCTGATCCCGATACTCGATCTGCGCCGTCGGCTTACTCTCCCGGTCGTGGATGTGACCCATGAAAGCCGTATCGTCGTCCTCGACCTCCACTGGGATGGCGAGAGCGTCCTGTTGGGCGTTGTAGTGGATGCCGTTTCGAGCGTCGTGGAACTACCGACAGATGCCCTATCCGATCCGCCTGCGGTAGGCCGGCACGGGGACGACGAGTTTCTCACCGGCACGGCCCGGTTGGACGGGGAAATTCTCCTCGTTGTGGAGGTGGATCGCTTACTCACCCCGGAGATGGTACAAAAAGACTTTCGAGCTTGGTCCTCCCATGGATAGACAGGTGGTACCGTTCCGTTCCCGGCATCCGCTTCTGCCCACTACTCTATCTCGCGATTACGTGGCGCAACGGACTACCCTAGCAATAGTATTCGATGTTTTGGGTTTGAGAAAAAAAAGTCCGTGAATGATGGTCGGTATCACCAACGGAGCACTATTTTCTAGGGGAATAGCAAGGGGGATAGAGATGAGGAACATCAAGTTGGATTTCAAACTGATTGGTGGGTTCTCCGTCGTGGCGGCAGTTGTCTCCATTGAAGCCGCTGTTCCTCAGCATTGCCATTGACCACGGTCAGCCAAATTGTTGGAGATTATTACTTGTCTATTTTTTGTGTATGCATCGTGAAGAACAGGTTTTTCAGCAGGAGTCATCATGAAGAATGTTAAAGTCGGCGTAAAGCTACTGGGAGGGTTTACCGTGGTCACTCTTATCGCGGTGGTTCTCGGTGGCATCGGCGTTTTGGCTATTCAGCAATTGAGTACGGATCTCGACCGGCTTGGATACGAGCGCGTGCCCGGTATTGTCCTGCTGGGAGACATGAACTTTGAACGCATGGTTATTCGCGGACAGACGCTTGAGGTTTTCCAACTACAGGGCCAGGATGGAGCTGAGGCTCGCTATCGAGAAATTCTCAGTGAGCGGGAGGCAAGTTTTGAGAACATGGAGTCGGATCTCGAGGAGTTTGTGGCGATTCCACGAGCGACTGAACAGGGTCGAGAGATTGTCCAGCGCTTACAGGACGAGTACGATGCGTGGCGCGAAAGCTATATCCCCATCGACGCAACAATAGATGAGCTCGTGCGAGAGACGGACCCAGCGGTAGCGGAAGAACTGTACGATCAATATCGAGATGCAGTGGACTTCATGGTACCTGTATCAGATCGAATGGGTAGTACGTTCATGGAACTTATTGCAAACAACGAGGGTAACACTCAGAATCAAGTTGAAGATTCGGTTGCCGGTGCTGCCAACCTACAGTTCGTCAATATCGCCGCTATGGTCATCGCCGCCATCGTGGCCATGGCGCTCGGACTCATTCTCACGCGGGCAATTACCAAACCGGTGTTCAAAGGTGTCAAGTTTGCCCAGGAGCTGTCCACGGGCAATCTTACTGCTTCCCTTGATGTAGACCAAAAGGATGAAATCGGTGATCTCGCAAAAGCACTGCAGCGCATGCGGGACCGACTGGTAGAAGTTGTGGGAGATGTGCAGAGCGCGTCCAGCAACGTAGCATCTGGAAGCCAAGAGATAAGTAGTACCGCACAACAAATGTCTGAAGGTGCCACGGAGCAGGCCGCCAGTGCGGAAGAAGTATCGTCCTCGATGGAGGAGATGAGTTCAAATATCAGTCAGAATTCGGATAACGCCGCCCAGACGGAAAAGATCTCCCAAAAGGCTGCTGAAAACGCTGAAAAGGGTGGCCAGGCGGTTAACCAGACCGTCGAGGCGATGCGGCAAATCGCCGAGAAGATTCAAATCATCGATGAGATCGCTCGCAACACGAATTTACTGGCGTTGAACGCTGCTATTGAAGCGGCTCGTGCCGGTGAGCACGGGAAAGGCTTCGCGGTGGTTGCGAGCGAGGTGCGGAAGCTTGCTGAACGTAGTCAGGTTGCCGCAGGAGAGATTGCCGAGCTGTCTAAGAGTAGTGTTGAAGTGGCGGAACAAGCCGGTGAAATGATAAGCGGAATCATCCCCGATATTCGCAAGACGGCGGAACTTGTCCAAGAGATCAGCGCCGCCAGCTCCGAGCAAAACAGTGGAGCGGAGCAGATCAATCAGGCGCTGATGCAACTCGACCAGGTAGTGCAGCGCAACGCGTCGGCCTCGGAAGAGATGGCGTCCATGTCTGAAGAGCTCAGCAGCCAGGCGGAGCAACTACAGACCACGATGGCGTTCTTCAAGGTCGACGGGTCCAACCATCGCGCGCGTGCTCTCGCGCCACCGGAGGCACGAACAGGCGAAACAGCTTTTCATACTCACGCGAATGGGAACGCAAGAACCAGCAGCTCCCGAGAGCGTCCAACCGGTTTAGCCTTGGCGCAAGACGAATCGCCTCGCAGAAAATCGTCGGGCTCGGGACACGACGGAG
>CAZNRF010000366.1:0-3567 GCA_964575075.1 uncultured Spirochaeta sp.
AGTTGGATCAATCTACGCAAAGGTGAACGGCCTAACCCCGAGCGGGCGCCGGATCAATCAACAAAGAGGTTGGACAGTGACGCGCAGACAGCACACAGAGGATGCCCAAATCGGCATACCCAAAAGTCAACCCGAGGGTATACGACGAGTATCGAGCCGGCGGCCGACAGGTGGTGATGTCCACCGCGGCGGGCATGACCTACGCTGGGTTGGTATCGGCGGTGCTGTGAGCCCCCGCCTCGTCGGGTAGACGAGGGCCTTAGAGAGACCTACACAAAGGTCTCCGGAACCGTACCGCTACGTTGTGCCACGTCGCCCGTTCAATACAGGGGATACTGCGCAGTGCCGGTGCCGCGTTAGTTCACCTCAAAGTCGACTGCAGTATCGCCTCCACCGCTTCGAGCACAGAATGCATCATCTCATACTTCGCTACCCATTCGCGCAGGTCCGCCGCCAATAGCATCGGGGTATCTCGATCAACCTCTATAGAGTGCTGACCAATAGTGCGAGAGTCCTACCGGTTCTCTTCTGCAATGAAGAATCCCGCTATCGCGCCGATTTCCTTGGCTTGTCAAATCCGACAGGCTGTTAGGTACCCAGATGATAAGCGAACCAGTCTCGGGCGCGGCGCCACATTTGGTCGGATAGCACGTGGCCCACGTCGGGTTGGATGTAGTGGCTGAAGCGGTCGGCGGCATCGGCCTCGGCGTAGGCGCGGCCGATCATCCTGACGCCCTCCCGGACCTCCTCGACCGGACTGCCGACGTCGTTCTCACCGAAATTCAAATGCAACGGTCGCGGTGCCGCGAGGGCGACTATGTCGGGCGTGTCACCGTACTGGAACCAACCGGGAATGAAGTTTGAATACGAGTGCAGCAAGCTCGTTGGATGGATCGCTGCATACGTGGGAAGGCAGCAGTTTCCGACCAGGCACTTCAGGCGCGGTTCCCATGGACCGAGCAACCACGTGTGGGTCGAACCCAGTGAGTGTCCGTAACAACCGATACGGTCGGTACACACTTCGGGCCGCCGGCACAGGTAATCAATCGCGCGGCGCATGTCTACTATATTCTTCCAAGCCAGACATTTGCCGGCGACCACGTACCGCAGAAACTCGAACCGCTCGAAGTCGCCGCCCTTTATGATTGAGTCCTGCCGCTGCTCGAAGCACAGCGCGTCCGGGCACAGCACCACGTATCCTTCTCGGACTAAGGCGATACCGGTATGGTGCATCGGGTCCCCGGCGAGTCCGGCAGGCTCGCTCTTGCCCAAGTCCCACTGGCCGTTGTGCTGGTGCCAGACAGCGACAGCGGGAGCGGGGCAGCCCTCATCTACGCCGTCGGGGATCATCACTAATGCCGGAACACGGTCATTCGGTGCAACATGGTATACCACCGACTCAATCCGGTAGCCATCCCGGCGAATAGTCTCGTGCAGTTCGGGATCTAACGAACATGGCTCGGGCCACGGCCCGCCCAGGCATTCAAGCAACTTCGCTTTCTTCTGGTCGACCGTCATCCTCTGTTCACCGATTGACCCGGCATGATTCATGCCAGCTGCTATTCAGACGCACACAAAAACGCATCAGAATGGCGCGTATCGACTGACAATCCAATCATAGTTCACGACCGGATCCTATCCTTTCGAGTCTCCTGCTCTGGCGCCAAGTGAACCACATGAGCGCCAGGATAACCGGAATGGCCGAAATGGCTATCATGTTTCCCTGGAAGATATGAAACACTATATACCGTATCTGATTGCCTCCGTCGGTGAACGCGGTCACCGGCCCGTGATAACCTTCAATATCGAAGCCCACGTTTTCAGCCATCCTGGTGTAGATCTCGGTGGTCGCCGTATCATTCAGAAAAAAAGTCGCAACGATAGGAACGCCTGCCACCACGGCGCGAAATACGTTGTTTCTGAGTACCAACACGATTATGGCACCAACGTTGATCAGGTTCGGAAGGTCGCCGAGCGGAAGCGTCCGATTCCCTGGAATGACGAACGCAAGTCCCAGAGCTATCGGCATGAGAAGCAGTCCGGTAACCAGAACAGAGCGATTCTGAAGAAGGGGGCCGGAGTCCATACCCACACGTAGATCATGCCGATTCGCGAAGCGGGAGGTTATCAGCGCTTTCAACCGGAGAGAAACTGGCTCGATCCCCTTTGCGATCAACTCACCACAGGGAGGTAACAGAAACATCACAGCCGCAATGTGTATCGCCAGTTCCAACAATTCTCTAATCTCATAACCGGCGAGAAGACCCAGAAACAGGCCGACGAACACTCCGATAACCATTGGATCACTGAAAAGTTCGAGGAGCGTTCGGAAGCGCTCACGCGGCTTCGCACGCTCGACAACATCGCCTGCCGCTCTGCTCTCGTTGGCCGGGGCCTCCGAGACGCCATGATCCGCCTCAGCCCTCCTTCGTTGCGAGACGGCGTGCGGATTGTAAGTTATGCTCCTGAGCCCTGGAATCCGTTCGAAAACCCAATCGACGACCGCAGCGTAGGGCATGAGTCCGTTTATAGACACCGTCGTGATCGAAATACCCTTAACACCGGCACGACGTTCCACGTATATGGAGTTCCAGTCGGCGAGCTTGATCGAGTAGACTCCGATTAACAACGTAGCAAGAAGGCCAAGCCAGAGGCTGCGCGTCACGTTCAGTATAAGTGTTCCTACAAGCGCGTAGTGCCAGTAATTCCAGATGTCGAGATTGATAGTCTTTGTCGTCCGGGTAGCAAGCATGAGCACGTTGAGAACAAGGAACATCGGTATCGTGAGCGGAGCTATCGGCGACGCCCACGTGATTGCGGCAAGCGGCGGCCATCCGACGTCCAGGACCGGAAAATCCAACCCACGAAAGTCGATTATCTGCTCTACCGCTGGACCGATGCTAGCAACGAAGAAATCGAACACGATGAATATACCGGCGAAGCCGACACCAAGCTTCAGCGACGCCATGAGCGCATCGCCCAGGCGCATGCGACTCAACAGCGCTATGACCAGGATGATGATCGGCAACATGACGTAGGCCCTAAAGCTGAAGAAGTAGTCGAGGGCAGCTTGCAGTGCTTCCATGCGTTTCTCCAAATGGTTAAGTCGGCGCTGATCGTAGCACAGTCCGTCAGGCGCTGTGAATCCGGTGGATCCCCACCTCATAGATCTTCCTTCATTCAGTGGACACGGAGTTAAGCAGTCCCGTATGAAGGACGAGGGACGGAAACCGACATGGCACACAAGAGGAGAGTCTATTCACGAGAGTTCAAGGAGCAGGCCCCACAGTTGCGGAACCCTAGCGGCATGCCCGGTATTCAAGATCGAGGCGTTCTACAACCGGACTCGGCTGCGCTCAACCTTAAACTACCGAAGCCCGGTCGAATACGAGGAGGCGCGTGCTCAGACCTCCGGAAGACGGTAGGGTTTACAACCAGTTCGGGTATCAACGAAATCGGGGGATCTCCAATTGCAAGCTACCCCGAGACGACTACCCCGGCGTCGGTGGCGTAGTCCCTATAGGAGCGCCCTGCGAGGTCTGCCGCGTACATCATGGTGATCGGATA
>CAZNRF010000367.1:0-3545 GCA_964575075.1 uncultured Spirochaeta sp.
TGTTGGCCGAGGGAGGCGTGCTTGTTCTGCCGGCGCAACTTACGGAGCGTATCCGCACGTCTCAGACGTTGCAGGACCGGCTTCGCTCGTACGAGCTGGTCAACCATCCGGATCTCTCCGGCGAGGACAAGAAGACGTTTGAGGTGGCCTCGAGCGCCGCCTACCGGCCGGCCAAAGAGTTCCTCCAGGAAATCTACGACGAGGTGGCCAGTGGTAACGAGATCCGCTCCGTAATCCTCGCCGAGGAACGCATGAGGGAGTATCCCTTCGATACGATCGACAACACCCCCATGTGGCAGGTGGGCAAAGAGGTCCGCGCCGCCCGGCAACCGGACAAGACGCCGCTCAACGCCTTTACCGCCGGGGTGTACATCGCCACGATGATCGCCCAGGTAGACGTCCTCCTCGCCGGTGGCCACGTGTATTCCGAGATCGTCAACGAGTCGGTGATTGAAGCGGTAGACAGCCTCAACCCCTACATGCACGCTCGGGGCGTCAGCTACATGGTGGACAACTGCTCCACCACCGCCCGCCTGGGCAGCCGCAAATGGGCACCGCGCTTCGACTACCTCCTGAACCAGCTCGCCTACCCCGCCGTAGACGCCGGCACCGCCGCCGATTCCGCGCGGATCGCGGAGTTTGCCGGACATCCGGTCCACGACGCGGTGAGCACACTCCTGGCGTATCGGCCGAGCGTGGACATCTCGGTCGTCTGATCGGGTTCAAATCGAACCATCCGGTTCCGCGGGGCTCCATTCTCTTTGAGCCCCGCCGGATACCGGCTCGGCGGGGTGGCGGCCGCCTCAGCCGGCGGCGAAGCCTACCAGATACAGTGGAACCCGCTCTCCACCTACGATGCGGGTCTCCAGTGAGAGCGTCCCATCAAAGAGCACGATCTTTCGCTTATAGGTGAGTCCTTTAAACTGCGTTCGTCCTTTTCCCTTCCCCCCAATTTCAACAACCGTTCCGGATAGCGAATCATGTAGTATGTAGTCCGGTGTTTTCGTGCCGCGAGTGGACTTGGCGTATGAAAACGCCTGGCCGTGTTGGCGCATCGCAAGCGCAAAAAACTCTTCCCGCAGGGCACCCAGTGCGTGGTCAAACGGCTGGTACAGGAGTCGATACGGCAGCTGCAGCAGCACCTTCGGTTCCCGCAGGACCTTTGTTCCTCCGGGAAATACCCGAATCGCGAGGAAACTGCTCTCCAGACGAGCCAGGACCTGCTCGGCCTTGTATTTGGTAATGCCCAGATTGGCAGCCAGTGTTGAGTAGTTAACTCCATCCACGGCGGCCCTCGCGATAAACCGCACGGCACGCTCCATCGTTGTAATTTCCTCCGCCGTTATCGACGGTTCAACCGCCGGAATGTCGCGAGAGATCACCGTGCGAACGATGTTTTCGAACAGAACCAGCTCACTCCCGGCCTCAAGTAGAAACGGGTGCAGCCCGCCTCGGAGATACTCATGGAACCTCCCACCGGCCCGCAGGAACCCCGGCGGCGGTTTGGTAAGGGCTTGCTCAAGCGACAACGTTTCCATCTCTTGGTCATCGACAAAGCGGAGGAACTCCCGATATGTAAACGGAAGGAGGTGGTGCACAATCACCCGACGGGTGAGATCCCACCGCGTCTGATCGAGTGCGAGAGCCATGGAACTGGTAAACCAGACATGGACGGGAAGAAAGTCAAAGACCTTCTTCAGATGGGCAGCATATTCGCGGATGAAGTGTATCTCATCCAGAAAGAAATCTCGCACCCCGAACTGCCGGTGAAGCGCGTGCAACAGCTCAAACAGATCATCCTCCGCGTCCAGGGTGTCGGCGGATATATAGAGTGCGTCATCTCGCTCGGCGCGAATCTGGCGGAGTAGTATCGTCTTGCCCGCACCTCGCGGACCGATCAGCGCGACAAAGGGACGTCCTTCCATCACGTTGAGAGCGCTGAAGGCAAAGCGCCGCCGGGTTATCGTCTGCACTGTTGCGGTGGCTGCGCGGTCCAGGTCGAAGATGGTTTGCATATCCATAGGGTATGGTACACCCCTCAATATACATCTTGTCAAATCATTTTCCGAAATGACATACATCTTGTCGAATTATTGAACAAATTACACATGTGCTTGCGGCACCCGCGCCGCCCGGATCCCACGCCTTGACTGCCCCACCGTTTTTCTGTACTGTCAACAGCAAGTTAATGAAGAGGTCACCCGCGCCCGGTGCCGGTCATACAGACCAGTCCGGCGTTCGCCCTGCGCAAGGAAAGCAGAGTGACAGCGTGGCGCGATCAGTTGTCAGGCCTACCCTCATCCAACTCCGAGCGTAGTTCAGTCCACATTCTTCTCACTCACAGCTCGACGCCGTACTGCAGCACATCGTTCTAGACGGCGCAATCCGACCATTCAGCCACCGCCGGTGTGCTCAATTGTCGCATCCAAAGGAAATTTCAATATGGATACCACTGTTATCGAACCCAACACCGCAGCGGGCGATTTTTCGTCCTTTGCATTTTCACAATCTCTGAAAGCCACCCTCACGCAGCAAGGCTTTGCTACTCCCACCGCGGTGCAGCGCGACGCGATCGGCCCGGCGATTGAGGGCCGCGACATTCTCGCCTCCGCTCAGACCGGCAGCGGCAAAACCGCCGCCTTCGTGCTGCCGATTCTCCACCGCCTCATGGGCAGTGACAACGGCCGCCCCTCGCGCCGCCCGCAACCGCACAAACCGCGGGCCCTCATTCTCGCCCCCACCCGGGAACTGGCGGGACAGATCGCCGAGGTAATCGGATCATTTGCCAAAGGCTCTCGCGTGTCCTACACGGTGATCTTCGGCGGCGTGAACAAGAAACCGCAGATCACCGCGATGCGCCGCGGCGTGGACATCGTGGTGGCTACCCCCGGTCGCCTGCTGGACCTCATGAACGAGCGCGTTATTGCGCTTGATAAGGTTGAATCGATCGTCCTGGATGAGGCGGACCGCATGCTGGACATGGGATTTATCCCCGACGTGCGCCGCATCATTAAGGCGCTTCCTGCGCAGCGGCAGTCGATGTTTTTCTCCGCTACCCTGCCGGGGGAGGTAAAGACACTCTCCCAGGAGATGCTCTCCAATCCGGTGCGCGTCAGCGTGGAGCGAGAAGCGGTGGACACCCCCAAGATCGACCAGCAGATCCTCTTCGTCACCCGGGACAATAAGCGCGAGGCGCTGCACATGCTCCTGACCGAAAAACGCAGCTATCGCGCCCTCGTCTTTACTCGCACCAAGCACAAAGCCAAGGACATCGCCCGCTACCTCAACAAGCACGGTATTACCGCGGACGACCTCCACGGCAACAAGAGCCAGAACGCCCGGCAACGAGCCCTCAAGGCGTTTCACACCGGGAAAGTTCACGTCCTGGTAGCCACCGATATCGCCTCCCGCGGCATCGACGTGGATGATATCGATCAGGTCATCAATTACGAACTTCCCAACGAAGCGGAAAGTTACGTTCACCGGATCGGGCGAACCGCCCGGGCCGGGCGCAGCGGCTCCGCCTTCCCCCTGTGTGACAACAC
>CAZNRF010000368.1:0-3540 GCA_964575075.1 uncultured Spirochaeta sp.
CATCCCGATGTATTCGCTCCAGCCCCTCCCCCCGTTGCGCGAGGTAGACCGGATGCGGGTTGTGGAGGGCCAACGCCAGCACCCCTCCCGGCTTCAGACTGCGATACATGGCTCTCAACGCCTGCAGGAGCTCGTCCACCGTGAGCAGATGGGAGAGGCTATGGAGGGGCACGATCACCGCCGCATAGGCTTCATCTCCCTGGGGTTGCCGCATGTCCCCCCGGCGAAAGTTCACCGACCCCGCGAGGGATCCCGCCGCCTGTGCCCGCGCCTCGGCGGCAGCCACCATCTCCGGTTGCGCATCCACGCCGGTTACCGAAATTCCCGCCGCCGCAAGGGGAATCGTCACCCGGCCGCTGCCGCAGCCCAGCTCGCACACCGGTCCCGGTCGGCAGATATCGATGTAAAAGGGAATGTCCTCCGTGAAGCGATCATAGAGGGCGTCGTACAGTCGGGGTTGCTCATATAGCATGTTGGCCAATACTATATCGCGAAATGACGGCTCCAACCAAACCCACCAACATTGTGATCGTCGGCGCCTCGGGAGATCTGACCCGAAAGAAGCTGCTTCCGGCGCTGTTTAACCTATTTTGCAACGGGCTGCTCCCGGAGCGCTTTCACGTGGTTGGATTTGCTCGCTCTCACATGTCGGATAAGGATTTCCGGGATGTAGTGGCGGAAACGCTCACGTGTCGGTACGAGCCGGAACCGAGCCAGTGCGACGTAAAAGTTGGACAGTTTCTCAAACGGTGCCACTACCACACCGGTCAATACACCGACGCCGATGACTTCCGCGCGCTGGGTCGCCGGCTGGAATCGCTCAACGGCCCCTACGCTTCCATGCTCATGTATATGGCGATTCCTCCCAGCGTCTTCCTCGACACGGCGCGGTCGATCCGGGAGGCGGGGCTCGCCGACGAGGAAACCCGGGAGTGGTCGCGGGTGGTAATCGAGAAACCCTTTGGTCGTGACAGCGCCAGCTCCGCGGAACTCACCCACGCCCTGGGTGAGATCTTCACCGAGGGCCAGACGTACCGTATCGATCACTACCTGGGAAAAGAGGTGATTCAGAACCTGCTGATCCTTCGATTCGGCAACCGCATCTTTGAGCCGATCTGGAACCGCGACCATATCGAGTCGATTTCGATCGCGTTCTCGGAGAAAATCGGCGTTGAAGGACGGGCGGGCTACTTTGACCGGTTCGGCATGATCCGTGACGTACTCCAGAACCATCTCCTGCAGACGATGGCCCTTACCGCGATGGAACAACCGATCAAACTCAACGCCCAGGAAATCGCGGAAGAGAAGAACAAACTCCTCCGCGCTACCGCCCCCATGGACCTGGAGGAGACGGTCACCGGCCAATATGAAGGATACCTGGAAGACGACGGTGTTCCGGAGAACTCGGTCACGGAGACCTATGTTGCCACTCGGCTGCACGGGAACACGCCCCGCTGGTACGGGGTCCCCTTCTACCTGAGCGCCGGGAAAGCGTTGGACACGCAAAAAACGGAGCTTATCATCCGCTTCAAGGAGCTACCCTACTCCCTGTTTCCCGGTGTGGTCGGCAACTGCCTCCGCATCCGGGTGCAACCCAATGAGGCGATCGAGATGGTGGTAAACAACAAAGTGCCGGGAATGACGCTGGACTCTTCCGCGGTGCGGCTCAACATGCTCTACCATGAACAGTTTGATGCGGAACTACCGGAGGCGTACGAGCGGCTGCTCTTGGACGTCCTGCGGGGTGATCGCTCGCTTTTTATTCAAAAGGAAGAGCTCGCGGCGGCGTGGAACGTGGTTACTCCCCTGCTGCAGCGCATAGAAGAAGAACGAATTCACCCGAAAATCTACCGATATGGGAGCTCCGGGCCCGGGTATCCCGGCCTCCAGGAAGGACACCACTGTGGCGATTAAGTTTCAAGCGTTTCCCACTGAACAACAAGCCGGCGATGCCCTCTATAACGAACTCCGCCGCTCCCTGGGGGAGAATCCGGAATACCACGCCGACGAAGACGGCCCCGGCCTGGCGGAGAGAACCGCAATCTCCCCGCACGTGGTGATGCTCGCCGGCGGCTCCACCCCGCTGAAGATCTACCGCCGCATCGCCGCGGAGCCGCCGCGACACGTACACCCCGCCACGCATTTGATGCTCTCCGACGACCGGTATGTCTCCGCCGACGACGAGCGCTCCAATTACGGCCACATCCGGCCGTTGGCCCACGCCTTGGGGCTGCCGGAGGATCGCCTGGTGCACGTGAATCCCGACCTGCCGCTTCCGGAGGCGGTGCACGATTTTGGGTCGCGCATCGCCGAGGTGGGGCATCGCGGGGGCATTTTCTCCCTGGCGATTCTCGGCATCGGCAGCGACGGCCACACGGCGAGTTTGTTTGCGCCGGAGTTGGTGGAAGATCTCGCCGGCGCCGGCGGGGGCCCGGGCGGACCGGACTCTGCGGCGGGCCGAGGCGACATCCCGCCCAGCCCCAACGGCCCGACCGCCGGCGGGGGCACGCTCCTCACCGAGGACCCCGCCCGACTGGCGGTGCACACCGGCGAGCACGGTGGCGTCCACCGCGTTTCCGTGGGCTCGGCGGTACTCCTCTCCTTTCGCACCCTTATCTTCTTTGCCACCGGTCACGGCAAACGAGACATTCTGTATGAGCTGAGCCGCCGGCCGGAGCACTACCCCGCCGGCCGCATTATGCTCCAACATCCCAACGCAACCATTTGGACAGACGAGGCGCCCCGTGTCAGATAACGATCTCAAAGCCGCTCATGATGCAAAAGCCGCTCAGGCGGACCACTGGAAACAAATTGCCGTGGCGTGGCACCGCCACTTCGGCGGCAAAATGGAAACCACCCCGCGCTGCGTGGTGCGCGGCATGGACGACTTCTCCGTCTGGTACTCCCCGGGCGTGGCGGAAGCGTGCATGGCGATCTACGAGGACCCGGAACTGGTGGACGAGCTCACCAACCGCTCCAACACGGTGGCGGTGGTCTCCGACGGCAGCCGCGTCCTGGGTCTCGGCGATATCGGTCCCAAGGCGGGCTATCCGGTAATGGAGGGCAAAGCGCTCCTCTACAAGTACCTCGGCGGCGTGGACAGCGTGCCGATCATGCTCCAAGACCAGGATCCGGACCAGATCATCCGCACCGTGCTCAACCTGCAGCCCAGTTTCGGCGGGATCAACCTGGAAGACATCTCCCAACCGAAGTGTTTTCGCGTGTTGGACACCCTCCGCCGGGAAGCGGAGATTCCCGTCTGGCACGACGACCAGCAGGGCACCGCCACCGTCACCCTGGCGGGCCTCATTAACGCCCTGGATATCGTGGGGAAACGCATTGAGGATGTGCGCATCGCCTTCATCGGCTCCGGCGCCGCCAACGTAGCCTGCGCCCGCCTAATCTTCGCCCGCGGCGCGGACCCCACAAAATGCACCGTCAACGACAGCCGCGGCATTCTCACCACCGACCGGGAGGACCTGCGGCGCCCCCGCCACGAGTACCCGGCGACGTGGGAGCTCGCGCAGCGCACCAACCCCC
>CAZNRF010000369.1:0-3527 GCA_964575075.1 uncultured Spirochaeta sp.
GGACCTCCGCCACCGGAGCAAACAGTGCATCCGGGATAATCGTCCCGGGATCAAGCACGACCAGCCGCTCCGCTAATTCCGGCACTTCCGTCACCGGAACCCCATGACGACGCGCGAGATGCAGTAATCTCTCTGCTGCATGTCCACGTGCCGATGCCAACACAAACGGTGCCGGCAGCGATTCATCGTAGCGAATCGCCGCAGCCGCCGGTTTATCCATACTCGTCAACTCCCAGCTTTTGTACCTCTGAAGACAGTGCGGAGAATCCATCTCCATTCTGGTACAGTGTAGTGTCAGTATGGCCTCTTCCGCTGATACGAGCAAGTAGTGATTGTGGGATATCCGGAGCACCCCCCTCCGCTTCACTGGAGACCAGCGACGCGGCGCCGCTCTCGATCTCCCAATAAAACCACCACACACCGGGGCCAACCCCGAGAGCCAAGGACGCCTCCCGAACTGAGTGATCCGTCACATCGATTCCGACGCGGAGCGTTCCCGTTGTGGAACGATCTGCTCTACCAGCGCCAATAGGAATCACTACCCAGTGTAATCTCCCGCTTCCACGAAGATGGTTAAACAGCTGCAGGCTGTGAGACGGCGAGGAGGTACCCCGTTGCAGAAAGGCTCGCAGAGAGATCGAGGAGGGGGCTCGCGGTGAATCAGGATCGGTCGCATCACGGTTCCCACCGCCGCTCTCTCCCCACCGGCCATCAGTGAGCACCTGCATCATCTCGTGAGTCCCTCGTTTCTCCCCATCACGTTCCATATCTTTGTCGGCAAGCTCGACCAATACCCGGCCGTGCCGTCGGCGTTTCCGGTCCGGGAGATCACGATCGATTCGAAACGCCAGGGCCCGAATCAATTCCGGCGAAAGCTCCCGGTGGGAGGCAATCAGGGCGCGCACGATCTCCTCGGCGCCGTCCATACGCTGCATTCCAAGGGTGTGTAACACGTGACGAGCAGTTGTTGCGGGGACGTTTCGATTTGATAGGTCTGCCTCAGGGATGGAGGCGATGAGTTTGAGACGAAGCTGCGGCGAGGTGGAAAGCACGAGTAGCTGAACGGTGTTCCCTGGAGGAATTCTCGTCGCCGTGAGCGGAGAAACGCGAACTCCATTACCGACGAGGTCTGTTCGGCCTGTTCGTGAGTTGAAGACTGTTTTGAGCGTGATGTAGGATCCCGGACGCAGAGACGTCGCAGACCCCCGTTCTCCGACGAGCTTCGCGGGGAAACCAATGCGCCCCGCGTCCGGCACCTCCATCGCGCTCGACGATCAGGAGCCTTTCTTTTTGATCAGCTCCGGAACCTTCGCGGCTTTACCGACTCGGTCGCGAATATAGTACAATTTGGCGCGACGAACGCGGCCCCGACGAACAACCTCGATTCTCTGAACCCGAGGACTGTGCACCGGAAACACTCGCTCCACTCCGACGCCATAACTTATTTTGCGAACGGTGATAGAACGGCGGATTCCCGCATTCTTCTGGGCGATCACGAGACCTTCATAGATCTGGACCCTCTCTGTCTTGCCCTCAACGATTCGAAAGTGAACCTTCACGGTATCCCCAATTCGATACGTCTCCGGCTCATCCTTCATATGTCGCGCTTCTACCGCCTGTATAGCATCCATTTCCTACTCCTTCTCAAGCAAATCTCGTACTTCCCGATACTCATCCGAACTCAGATCCGCCCGTTCCAAAAGATCGCGGCGATTGTGAGCCGTCTTGATCAACTTCTGGCGCCGCCGCCACGCCGCGATCTTGGCATGATGCCCGGACATGAGCACGTCGGGAACTCGTCGTCCCTGGTACTCCTCCGGTCGTGTATAATGCGGGTACTCAAGCAAGCCATCCTGAAAGCTCTCATCAGAGATACTCTCCGGCCGGAGCATTCCCTCCCGCAATCGGTACACCGCATCGATCATTACCATGGATGCGAGTTCTCCCGAAGAGAGCACATAGTCCCCAATGGACAACTCTTCATCCACGTACAGGTCAATGATTCTCTGGTCAATTCCCTCGTATCGACCACAGATCAGGACCAGACCTTCCTTCTCAGACAGCCGCTGCGCCACCGTTTGGGTAAACGGCGTACCGGAAGGGCTTGGGAATACCACATGCCGGTGCTCTGCGTCAACCGAGTCCAGGGCACGCCCCAGCGGCTCGGGAAGCAAAACCATTCCCGCCCCGCCTCCATACGGCGCATCATCGCAGCTCCGATGTCGATCGGTCGCAAAATCCCGAATATTGACGACTTCAGGATTGAGTGCCCCTCGACTCACCGCCTTTCCAACGATGGACGTGGCAAAATACTGTTCAACCAACTCCGGAAAAAGCGTAAGTACCGTTATTCTGTATCGAGAATCCACGGTACCTCCAGCACGATTCGCCCCGCCGCTATATCGACGCTGCGCACGTACACTTTCATGAACGGCACAAAAACGGTCTTTCCATTCGAATCGTCCCGGCTGATTTCCAGCAGCGGTGCCTGCGGCGCCTCGACGATCGAAACGACACGACCATGATATCCATCCTCGCTGTACAGTCCCAAACCTATCAGATCCGCAAAATAGTATTCATCCGGGGCCAGCGGGGCCGCATCCTCCCGGGCGGTGCGAATCTCCCATCCCGTGTAACGGCGCGCATCTTCCGGAGAATCTACACCCTCGAGAAGCACCACCGGCGTCCGTCCATGAAGCTTCATCTCCCGAACCCCCACGGTACGTTGACTTCCGGCTTTTTCAAGGTGAAGCTCCGTTAACCCGACGAAGTGGTCGACCTCATCGGAATACGATCGAATACGGAGAGCCCCGCGGACACCGTACGGCTTGCCAATGATTCCAATGAGCAGACCAGTCATAGATAACGGACTTTAATCCAGTATCTCCAGAACTACTCTCTTTCCGGTACGCGTCGAAACCGCCGCCAACACCGTCCGCACCGCTTTCGCGATACGGCCATGCTTTCCGATCACTTTCCCGATGTCTTCCGACGCCACCGACAGCTCGAGGATCGTTGATTTTTCACCCTCGATCATATTCACCTGAACGTGGTCGGGCTCGTCCACCAGCGCTTTCGCAATGTATTCAACAAGATCTCGTTCGAGATCAACCGTGTCTTCCATACCGAAATAACGCCTTTAGCCGAGGGTCACGTTGTTGCGATTAAGCAGCTTTCGGACCGTCCGAGTGGGTTGAGCGCCTTTGGCAAGCCATGCCCGCACCTTTTCTTCATCAAACCTCACCTGATTCTCAGTCTCGCCGGCAATCGGATGGTAGATTCCCACCTCTTCCAATGCTCTCCCGTCACGGGCCGCGTGAGAATCAATTACCACGATCCGGTAAAAGGGACGCTTCTTGGTGCCGAATCGTTTCAGCCGAATTTTTGTGCTCATGTAATTCCTCCTGAGTTCCTACATCTGACCCATCTGCTGCATGAGCTGAGCCTGATATTTTTTATTCTTCGTCATTTTTTTCATCATCGTTCGCATCTTATCAAAGCGCTTGAGAAGCTGATTCACTTCAAAA
>CAZNRF010000370.1:0-3500 GCA_964575075.1 uncultured Spirochaeta sp.
GTCGCCGGAACGACCATTCGATCAGTGATGGTTCCGCGAAAACCGGGGCGGTTCACGGGCAGGGAGAGACGCCCGAAGAAGCCAAACTCAAGAAGATCCTGAAAAGCGTAGGTGCGTCTTGAACTTTCCAACGGACGGTGCAGGTAGCGGAGTAGCGCGGCGCGGGCGGTCGAGGCTACGGCCCCCCTCGCCACGGGCCCGGCGCTTCAACAGGGTGTTCATGCTACCCCATCCGCCATTCCCCGCTGGCTTTGTCCACGAGGTACTGCTCTGCACCGCCCGTGAGTTTTCCAGGTCGACCGGGATGCACAACGATTATCTCGTAATGGTCTTCGTGCGAGAGGATGCTCGCAGATGTATTCTCGAGATCGATGCTGTCAAGGAATCGGAGCAGGAACTCCCGTTGCGTTGTCTCTTCGAGATTTGCCAGAAATGACCCGATCTCCATGGGCTGCTCATCGGACCAGACGGATGGAAGAAAAGCTGCCGGCATCAGCAGCGCAATCGGGAAGGAGCGGGCGCGATCACTTGCCGACCGCTTCCTCACCGGAACGCCTCCGGCTGCCACCCGAATTCCACCGTCTCTTCCCGCACCGAACGCCACGGAAGACCCTCCGCGTCGCCCTGTAACGAGCCCAGGAGACGCCGGTACGCCCGGGCTTCCGGGGTTGATCCACTCGCCTCAACCATCCATGATCCTCCCCCCGCTCCAGGCATATCTATGCGGGGCAGGGTTTCGCCGGGAATCAGGGTGCGGAGGACCTCCAGTCGACTCCATTCGGTTTGACGGCATGCACGGCGACCAGCCCCTCCTCACTGATCCACCAGGCGATACCATCACGGTGGAAGGCACTGCGATCCTCAAAGTGCCACAGGATTTTTTCCGCCGGGAGTAGCTGCTCTCGTGGCTGCCGCTCCAGCAGCGCTTCACCCTCCTCCGGAGAGCCGTTGAAATACCGCCACACATCCTCATGCGCTTCCAGAAAGAGCACCGCCCGCCCATCTTTAACCTCCTCAGCTGCCTCTTTCACGAGGATGAACGGCGAATCGAGACCTCCGGTGCGGTGGTAGTGCTCCAGTTCTTCCGGGCCGTACTCCGGCTCCTGCCAAACGCGGATTTGCTGACCCGCGCCCAGCGGCCGTCCCACGGCGGGCCTGATCACTTCAAGGACCTCGTAGGGCTGAGCAAACTCCTGGGCAACCGTTTCTTCGCTTCCGTCGACGTGGGTTTCGCGGGGAAAGATCTTCTCGCGGTACAGCTCCGGCGGCCCGGTGCGCCGTGCGAGGACGATCACCGGGGCGTGTTCCATGCTGTACTCCCAGTCGTGAGGGATTTCCTGATAGTGAACCTGACTCACGAAGGCCTCCTGCGAAACAGAGAGAAAGACCAGGAGAGCGAGCACTTGTTTCACTGCACTCTCCAGTACGCACCCAGTTGAATCTGCGCACGCGGCCCGACTAAGGGGTGAACGAACGCGGCAAAATCGTTTGCCATGGGAGCAACCAGATAGACCAGTTCAAAGCCATAGCGCTCCCGGTCGTAGCGAACGCCCGCCCCGGCAATAGCTCCGATGGACGTCGAGTACGCCCGCGGCTCGCTCTGTGAAGAGGAAATTTCCGTTCCCGAATCGAAGTTCTGAACATGGGTCTTCGCGACAACCTCGCCCATACCAAATTGCGGGCCCAACCGCAGAAGCGCCGAGATACTCCGGCCAAGAGGAATACGGGGTTCAACGTAGAGCGAAACCTCTGCCGACTCGATACGGAAGGAGCTTCTGTTGCGCTGATACATGCCGTCCAGATCAAGCCCTGATTTGTCGGCAGACTGGTCCCGCAGCAAATCTGAGTCCACCGATGTTCTGTTGTACCCGAGCTCCGCGCCGACAGCCACCCAGGAGAAGAGCTCCCGTGCGGCGAAAAGGCCGATACCGTTCGTACGTATTGCGATAGACCGGTTCATTTCCGGAGCATCGTCACCGGTGTTGACGAAATAACTGAGTTCTTCCGCCAGCGGCCCGTCGTTGAGAGCTTCCGGTCCCAGTGACACCCGCAGGCCGACTATCCAATCAGATGCATTGTGCGTCCCGGACCGAACCACCACGTCCCGGGGCGGTGTTCCCCGCTCCAGTGCCAGAGCTTCATACTCGTTCCTGAGGGCCTCGTACTTCTCATGTTCCTCCGCGAGATCGGGAGAATAGGACACCTCTTCAAGGAGGAGCTCAAGCCGGTCAAACAAGCGGAATACCTGTGGGGTGGATTCGGGATCGTCCCACAGGGTGGTGATCTGTTCTTCTGTTTCCAGCAGAACCCGGCGCTCCATCGTTGTCAGGCGCGGAATCGAAATATCGACGGGGATCGTCGCGCCCTCCTCTACCTGAAAGCTCTGATCAAACAGGATATACCGTTCAATCATGCGGTCCTGAACAACCTGAATACGTCGGGAGCCAACGAGTATCTGCGTCTCAGCGGTTCCCGTGGGGAGCCCCTGTCCGTCAACGACGAGGTAGTAGGCTCCTGCGGAACCATTGTTCCGTACCGTCACAGTGCCAAAGCGAATAGTTGTACCGCTGAGCGCCTCGAGGAGTTCCACCGCCGCTTCGTCGGCGGCGTCAAAGAGCTCAAACGCGGAGGAGATGTCCCGTTGATAGCTCTGGGTCACCGCGTCGGCGGCCCGCGAAAAGACGGTCAGATCAATGCGGGTGATGCCGTCACGATCCTCTACGACTCCGTAAATCAGAAAGTCATAATCCGCGGATATCCGGCGAGCCGTTCGTTCCGTGGCGGCGGCAACACGGGTGACGGTGTACCCGTCAAGTTGTGCCAAAACCGTCTCGAGCGCCTGGGTGGTTTCGCGGGCGATCGTCAGTGAACGCTCGTCGCTGCCGGATTGGAGGGTGGCCACAGCCACGGCTGTCACCGGTTGCGCGAACACCCCGCTCACAAAGAGCATACTCAGCAGCGCTGCACACACAATCCACAGCGACCTCTTCATCATTGTTCCTCCTGCGGTGAACCGCTCCGGGATCTCCGGAGACCTGTCTAGTTGAGTCCAGCCTCGAACGCTGGAGCTTCCAGACAATCATAGTACACTTTCTCAAACTCGACACGAGGTATGTCGCCAATCGGTCCGAGCAGCCCTCTCGCCTAAGCTGGGGCCACACCTTGCGCGCAGCGTAGACTCTCTGGTTATCATCCCAGACTCGCTGGATTTCTTTCCGGAAGAACGCGTCCCTCTGAGCTCGCGGTGGTCATCCCCTTTTGTTTGACGGAATCGCGTTCAGCTTGGCGGATCCACTTCGGCTTCCCATAGCACAATCTTTTCACAGGTTTCGGTCTCCGCGGGAGAACCGGGGCGGTTCGCCTGACGGATCACAGCCATTTTGCGGTTGCACCCCGAGATAGGTCTTACTATCATTTGCACCCTCAGATAGGCTTTACTATCATTAGCCGTGATGCTGCCTCGAAGGGACGGCGGAAACGTCACATGAAAATCGGATCCT
>CAZNRF010000371.1:0-3461 GCA_964575075.1 uncultured Spirochaeta sp.
CCATGGCAAAACAGTACGACGAAAACTCGATTAAGACGCTTTCCAGTCTCGAGCACATTCGGTTACGCAGCGGCATGTATGTTGGCCGCCTCGGAGACGGGAGCAACTTTGAAGACGGTATCTACATCCTCCTGAAGGAAGTAGTGGACAACTCAATTGATGAGTTCATTATGGGCCACGGTAAGCGGATTGAAATCAAGCGCGCCGATGACGGAACGATAACGGTGCGGGACTACGGTCGGGGGATCCCGCTGGGCAAACTCACCGCGGCGGTAAGTCAGATCAATACCGGTGCCAAGTATAATGACGACGTCTTCCAGTTTTCCGTGGGGCTCAACGGGGTGGGAACCAAGGCGGTGAACGCGCTCTCGGAGTACTTCCATGCCGTCTCCTTTCGGGATGGGAAGTACGCCGAGGCGGAGTTTTCCAAAGGCACGCTCACCCGAGAAAAAAAGGGCTCCACCTCCAAATATCGTGACGGCACCTACGTGCAATTCCGTCCCGATCGGGAGCTCTTTGGCGACTACACCTATAACGAAGAGTTCATCCTGCAGCGCCTGTGGAACTACGCCTACCTCAACGCCGGGCTCACGATTATGTACAACAAGCAGAAGATCTTCTCTGAAGGGGGCCTGCGGGATCTCCTGTCCACGGAAGTCGGTGAGCAGGGCATGTACGAGGTTGCGCACCTCCGGCAGGAGCGGCTGGAGTTTGCCTTCACGCACACCACCAGCTACGGAGAGACGTACTGGTCCTTTGTAAACGGACAGTTCACCTCCGATGGGGGCACGCACCAGAGCGCCTTTCGGGAAGGAATTCTCAAGGGAGTGAATGAGTTCTACAAGAAGAACTACTCCGGTGAGGACGTGCGGGAGGGAATCGCCGGAGCGGTGGCGGTTCGTATGAAGGAGCCGCAGTTTGAGGGGCAAACCAAGAACAAATTGGGCAACTCCGATGTGCGTTCATGGATCGTGGGAGAGGTGCGCTCCGCGGTGGTGGACTTCCTGTACAAGAACAAAGATGCCGCCAAGCGGTTGGAACACAAGATCACCCAGAATGAGAAGCTCCGGAAGGAGCTCAACGCGGTGCGTAAAGAGAGTAGGGAGGCTGCCAAACGGGTGGCGCTCAAGATCCCCAAGCTCAAGGACTGTAAGTACCACCTGGGTGACAAGAACAAGTTGGCAGAGGAATCCACGATCTTCATCACTGAGGGGGACAGTGCTACCGGGAGTATGGTGGCCTCCCGCAACGTCCACACCCAGGCGATCTTCAGCTTGCGGGGCAAACCGCAAAACATGTTCGCCCGCAAGCGCAGCGAGATATATCGAAACGAAGAGCTCTACAACATGATGATGGCCCTGGGTATCGAAGAGGATATTGGTAATCTGCGGTACAACAAGATTGTAGTCACCACCGATGCCGACCACGACGGTTTTCACATTCGCAATCTCCTGCTGACGTTCTTTTTGCAGTACTTCGAGGAGCTGGTGGTGGCGGGCCACATCTACATTCTCGAGACGCCGCTCTTCCGCGTACGCAACAAGAAAGAGACTCGCTACTGCTATTCGCCCAAGGAACGGGAGGAGGCGGTTCAGGCGATCCGCGGTGCGGAGGTGACCCGCTTTAAGGGACTGGGGGAGATCTCCCCCAGCGAGTTTGGGCAGTTTATCGGCGATGACATGCGCCTCGTGGGGGTAAATGTGAAAACGATTAAAGGTATTCAGGAGACGCTGGAGTTCTACATGGGCAAGAACACCCCGGAACGCCGGAGTTTTATCATGGAGAATCTGATCGACGTGTAAAGAGTGGAAGCTCCGCCGGGGGAGTCTCCGGTGCGGGCGGGGTGCCGTCGGCAAACACGGATCGCATCCACCGTATGGCGCGCGATTCCTGTTCGTACCACTGGGCATCGGAGTAGTTGAGAAACGCGTGGTTGCCGCCGGGATAGCGAACGAGCTCATGGGTAACGTCTGCCTCCGCGAGCGCGTGGGACAGAATTTCGGCCTGCCGGTACGCCACCGTCTCGTCGGCATCGCCATGGTAGATGAGTACCGGCGGGTAGTCCGAATCGATGTGTTTCACGGGACTGAGCGACCGCAGGCGAAACTCGGGAAAGAGTCCAAAGGTACCGGAGTTTGCAAAGGCATCACCATCGCGCATCGCCACCAGGTCCGCCGGGGCGCATTCCGCCAGCACCAGTGCCGGCCGCGGGTCTCGGCGACGACCGGCGCGCCCGCCGCCACGGCGCTCCGCCTCCGGAGACGCCGCCATGAGCGCCAGGTGCGCCCCGGCGGATACGCCGTACAGGCCCACCCGTTCGGGATCCCACCCGTAATCGGCGGCGTGCTCGTGCACCCAGTCGAGGGCGCGATAGGCGTTGCGGACCGGGCCCCGAATGCCACGATACGCGGAGGTGGTGTAGTTGACTGAGACTACAAACCACCCCTCCTCCCGCATGCGCCGGAGAAAGCGATCCACGACCAACAGGGTGATCTTGTCACCTCGAACCCAGGAACCGCCATGGAAGAACACGATGACCGGTGCCGGCGCGTTGAGGCGAGCCGACGAGGTCGCCTCCTCCGAGTCGTCGGATACGTCCCCGTCCGCGGTGGTGAGCGGGCCGTATACGTCCAGCCGGTAGCGGCGCAGGAGATCGCGGTGGTATACAACATCTTGTTGCAATGGAGGCGCCGGCTCCGGCCGTGAGCGCGCCACCTCCATGAGTTCCCGAATCGCGTCCCCCGGGGGAAGTAGAACGCGTTGTACGGCGGGAACGGTAAACGCCACAGCCACGGCAAGGGGAACGGCGATGAGAAGGGGCAGGATCCGAAGGAGCATACCGGCACTGTAACACAGCAGGTGACAACACAGCTCATTTTGTGGAAAATCAACCGCCCATGGCTTACGTAAACACACTGTTCAATCGCAACTTCCTGGAGTACGCCAGCTATGTTATCAAAGACCGCGCGATTCCCCATATCGACGACGGTCTCAAGCCGGTCCAACGACGCATCCTCCACACGTTGCTGGAGATCGACGACGGAAAGTTTCACAAGGTGGCCAACGTTGTAGGTCACGCCATGAAGTACCATCCCCACGGGGACGCCTCGATTTATGAGGCGCTGGTGGTACTTGCAAATAAAGACCTCTTCATCGACAAACAGGGCAACTTCGGCAACATCTTTACCGGAGACAGCGCCTCCGCCTCCCGCTACATCGAGTGTCGCATCGATCCGGTGGCTCGGGAGATCCTGTGGCGGCCGGAACTGACCGAGTACACTGATAGCTACGATGGCCGTAACCGGGAACCGGTGGTGTTTCCCGCCAAGATCCCCCTGGTACTGATTCTCGGCGCGGAAGGGATCGCCGTGGGGATGTCCACGCGCATTCTTCCTCACAATTTTCGGGAGGTTGTGGAGGCGCTGCAGGCGCAGCTTAGGGGGGAGCACACAGCGCTCTTT
>CAZNRF010000372.1:0-3461 GCA_964575075.1 uncultured Spirochaeta sp.
ACGACACTTTTGTAATCCGTGACATTCTTGATGATCCCGAGCTTCGCGATCTGATGGGGATCGGGCTCCCGCCGAAGCACCAACAACGCGCAATCGGCGTGCTCGGCACCGATTTCGGCATAAGCGCCGAGACCGAGAACCCGGACGCGGCTTGGGCTTTCGTGGATTTCTTGTACACTCGTGAAGACTACCTGGCCCGACTGAACCGAGAGATTGGTTTCCAGCTTCCGCCTGTACAATCTGCGAGAGAGGATTTTATCGCTCCTGCACCAGAGGAACTGGGTGTTCTCTATGATTCTCTGGAGTACGGAAGAAACTGGCCGCCGATCCCGGAGAGCGTTGAGATTCGCAAGCTGCTTGCAACAGCAATCGAGCAAACGCTATACGGCGAGATGACGGCTCAGGAAGCCCTTGATGAGGCAACAGTCAAGGCGAATGCAATCCTAGCGGAAGCTGACTGGGAGCGCGACATGTGATTGATTCAGTGGTCGCGAGGAGATCGCGGCCACTGAGCCTTAAGAAACGATGGTACCTACCGATGGGGCGTGGGCGCTTTGAACGTATCAATAAAGGTAAGGAATCACCGCCATAATGGGTGTTGTCGTCGGAGGGTCTTGTAGTTTTCCGTTGGAGAATCCGATCACCACCTCAACATATGGCGACTGACGGTGCCAAGCGGGACTTGCGTCAATCGCGATCATGTAGGTAGCGGGATTCAGACGTTGGTTCCACCGACGACGGAAGTAAATCCAGTGTACGTTGTTGTTCTGGAAGAGAATGTGGAGGTGCGATGATGGGCAGCCGGTTGACGATGCAAAAATCGAAGTTCAGGGAGGCGATTACCTGTTATCTCTTCATGCTTCCCAATTTTGCATTGTTTGTTTTTTTTACGTTTGCGGCGTTGCTGTCCACCGTATTCACCAGCTTCACCGATTGGGGCTTTATCAACATGGACAGAGAGTTTGTGGGGCTGGAGAATTACGTCCGACTGTTTCAAGATCCGTTCTTTGTCCGGGCGCTAGTGAACAATCTGTTCTTCGTACTGGCCATTCCTGTCGGGATGTTCATTTCGCTGATCTTAGCCGTCGTTACGAACTCTCAGTTGGTTACGGGGAAGGGCTTTTTTCGTACGGCATTTTTCGTTCCGACCGTTACGTCCATGGTTGTGTTGGCCGTGATCTGGCGCGGTATCTACAACGTTAACGGCCTACTGAATCAGTTTGTGGCGCTATTCGGAATACCGTCGGTCGACTGGCTATCAGATCTCCAGTTTGCCTTTCCGGCCCTGATCATCATGACCATCATCAAAGATCTTGGCCTGAATATGGTTTTCTACCTTGCGGGTCTCCAAGTAATACCACAACAGGTCTATGATGCCGCGCAGGTTGACGGGGCCGGACCGTTCCAAACCCTGTTCCGGATTACAATCCCGTGCTTACGAAATACTACCTTCTTTGTGTTGACCTACTCGGTCATTCGGTCTTTCCAGATTTTTGATCAGATCTACGTCATGACCGGCGGCGGCCCGTTGGGAAGAACGGAAGTACTCGTTTCGTATCTGTATTTCAAGGGATTCTTGGAGTGGAAAATGGGATATGCCAACGCGGTCGCCGTACTTGTACTGTTGGTAGTCTTGGCTTTTACACTGCTGCAGAAGCGGTTCAGCCGGCCGCTGGAGTTCTAAGGAGGCGATAGTGAAGAGAAGTACCGGACCGGGCCAGTTGGCGAGTCGAGTATCCGTCCATCTACTGTTGATTCTGCTCCTTCTCATTTGTCTTTATCCACTGGTCTGGATGTTTGCCATTTCGTTTTCCGATGGATCGAACACCTCGGTTGCACTGTTTATCCCAGCGACCGTATCGCTTGCGAACTATCAAAGGGTCATCGTTGAGTACAAATTCCCCATATACCTCACCAACAGCGTTTTTGTCTCAGCGGTGTCGACGGTTCTTGCTATTCTGTTTGGTACTATGAGTGGCTTCGCCTTGGCTCGGATGAAGGCACCGGGTAAAGAGCTGCTGTTCATTTTGCTCTTGTTGACCTTTATGGCTCCAATTCAGGCTCGTTTGGTACCCCTATTCGCGACGATGTTCCGTATTGGACTAAATGACACCCGAACCGCTCTGATGATTCCTCATGTGGCAAGCACCATCTCAGTGTTTATGTCCCGGCAATACTTCTTGAGTATACCCAAAGATCTTGACGAGTCGGCCATCATCGATGGTTGCGGTTGGCTCCGGATCTACGCTCAGATCATAATGCCGCTGGCCAAGCCGATGATTAGTGCGCTGTTTATTGTGAAATTCATGGGTAGTTGGAACGATTTTATCTGGCCACTCATGGTTCTTAAGTCACAACAGATGTTCACGTTGCCGATTGGTCTCGCATTGCTTCGGAATCAGTTCCAACTCGACTGGGGACTCAGCATGGCAGGTGCGACGATCGCCACACTGCCCATCCTGACCGTTTTTCTGATCTTTCAGAGAGAGTTTGTTGCCGGCATCGCCATGACCGGCGTCAAGGGGTGAGTACCGGATGAGGTAGCTCTCTTGTATCCGGGCGAGTCCTCGCCGTGGCTCGGGTTTACGCGGACATTCGGCGAGACCGAATACAATAGCGATAGGAGGCTGCATCCGATTGTCTCCATCGTCGCATCAAAGAGGCCGTCTTGTTACCAGTTGCGTCCGGAGAATCGGTAACCCGGTACGGAAAGGAAGAGAAAACCAATGGCAACCAACAATCATCCCTACATCCGGCTCTGAGCCCCTCTGGGTAAACCACCGGCAGCATGAGGTCCGACACGATTAGAAGGGAGGATCTCATGGGAAAACGGACATAGAAGTACTCGCCGCAGTTCAAGTTCAAGGTGGTGATGGAGACGTTCCAGCGCGACTCCGTGGCGGAAGTTGCACAGCAGTACGACGTTCATCCGAATCAGGTCACGATGTGGCGCAGAGAGTTTCAGACCAACGGGGCGAAGGTTTTCGACTCCGGTACGAGCAAGCGCGAAGAACAATACCGCAAACGCATCACGCAGCTGGAGAACCTGATGGGCAAGAAAGAACTGGAAATCAGTCTGCTGAAGGAGTTCCTGGATTTTTACAGCCCGCCCGATGGGTCGTAGTCCAGTTTCTCCGCTCGGCTGTGGAAGCCGGCCGAGTCGGAGTGAACCACAGCTGCCGGTTGTTCCGGGTGAGCAAGAAGAGCTTCTACCACAGCTGTAGCCCGGCAGATAGGCTTGAACGGCGCTATCACCATCTGAAGGCGAAGGTCGAGCGGATCGTCGAGAATCACGGCGCACACGGCTACAGACGCATTCAGGTGGCGCTGAGAGAGCACTACGGCGAGGTGGTGAATCACAAGCTGCTGCGCAAGCTCCTGCGACTGTGGGGCTTCTCGCTGCCACGCAAGATTCGCTGCCCGAAGCCGGGCGTGGTCCAGCGCGTACTCGCGTTTCTGGA
>CAZNRF010000373.1:0-3449 GCA_964575075.1 uncultured Spirochaeta sp.
GATTGATCTCGGTGGGGGTAATTTCGGCGGTCTTTGCCGGGAACTCAACGGTAGTGGCGTGCTCCGCCACGGCGGTAGCATCGGTGTGAGTGCGCCGTGCCGTTTGAGGCACCGCGTGTTCCCGCAGATCCCGCTCGGTCAGCACCGGTATTCGCTCCAGCGAGACCAACTCGTCCAGCTCCGGAGAGATCACGCCTTCAATCGGATCGAAGCCGGAGGCGGTACAGAACAGATCCAGCAGTGGACGCCGGGTCTTGCGCCGTCCCACCGAGGCGGTGAGGTACAGCCGTTCCTCCGCGCGGGTCATCGCCACGTAGAGGATACGACGAAGCTCCGCCGCATCCTGCAAGTCTTCCTCCTGCCGGGCGTGCTCCTCAAACACATTGGAGCCACCCCCGGAGGGGTTCTGATCAGGAAGACGCACCGTCAGGCCGAGTTCCCCATCGTGGTGGAGAATCTGCTGGTGATTCCCCACACCTCCCCCCATCCCGGAGACGAACACTACCGGAAACTCCAGCCCTTTTGATTTGTGGATCGTCATGAGTTGCACCGCATCGTTCCCTTCCGGCAGCTCGAGCTCATCCACCTTTTCCGTCTCACCGAGCTGTTCCCGGAGATAGTCCACAAATTCGATCGCCGGTCGATCGGAGTACCGCAGCGCCAGGGCGCTGAGGTAGGCCAGATGCTCCAGATAGGGGTGATCCGAGGCGCGGTGCAGGATCGTATAGCGATAGCCTTCCTCCTCCCAGATACTGCGAAGGATCTCATACAACGGCGTCCGGTCGAGCTGATTCGCCACTCCCTCGTACAGGCGGTCGGCGTATTCGAGCTTCCGCGCATCCTCCACCGAGATCTCTCCGGCCGGGAGACGACCGCTCATCGGGAACAACTCCTCCCCGGGAGATATCTCCTCGGTAAGCACGCGCGCCACCGCGCTGTCGCTGAGCATCACCAGGGGCGAGCGCAGAACGGCGGCACAGGCGGCGCGATCAGCGGGATAGAAACATAGCTGGAGCAGCGCGTAGAGATCCGAGGCGGGGGCTTCGGTAAACAGGGATCGCACCGCCTGCGTCCGGTACGGGATTCCCTCCCGACGAAGCATGCGTTCCATCTTCTGCTGGTTGCCGCTGGTTCGGTACAGAATCGCGATCTCCCCCGGGGTGTAGCGGCCCTCCGTTACGGTAAGCCGTCGGATTTCCGCGGCGATCCATCCCGCTTCGGAATATGCCGGATCCGCCGGATCATCACCGGCGGCGGCCGGATCGGTCGCCCCCTTCTCTTCCGCCGGCTCGGTTACCCACGCCACGGTGACGGCGGGGTGCTTCTTCGGATCGGGATCACGGTGGTGCAGCGGCTCGAACTCCGCGTCCCAGTCGTGCTGCGGCTCGCCGAACACCCGGGGAAACAGCGTGTTGAAAAAGCGAATCAGCAACGGCTCCGAGCGATAGTTGGTGTCAAGGGTCAATAGCCCGGCGATATCCCGGGAAAGACGGCGAAAGACCGCCACATCGGCACCGCGAAAGCGATAAATGGACTGCTTCTGGTCCCCCACGAAGAACAGTTTGTCCCGCTGCAGCTCCTCCGCTGCCGGTACCTGGTCACCGGAACGGGAGACGTCCTCTGAGAGCAAGAACAACAGGTCCCGCTGGACGGCGTTATTGTCTTGAAACTCATCAATCATGATGTACCGAAACCGCTCTTTGTACGCCTGCCGCAGCTCGGAATCTTCACGCAACGCCCGGACCGCCAGTTCCATCACTTCCTGATGGCTCAGCAACCCGCGACGCCGCCGGCGCGTCAGCACCTCATTCTGAAACGGCGCCAGCACGCGATATAAGTGCTCCATCTCATCGGCGCGCCCGGCGGTCTCCTGGAGCGCGGTCCACTGCGCCAGCAAACCCGCCCGGCTTCTACCGTTCTTTTCCAGGAGGGTATTGGCTATCTCCTTGAAGAGCGCCCCCGCTTCACCCCGGGGAAATCGTCGCCGATCTACCGTTTCCATAATCTCCGTCAGGGCGGCGTAGTCATCTCCAACGCTGTTTGCCGCGGCACAGATCTCTCCGGCGTTCCCCTTGTCCGGAGCAGCGTCGTTCAGTGCCTCCACCGCGACGGCGATCTCGCGCTCCACCGCACGGCGGCGCTGTTCCAGCCACTGCAGTTGCCGCTGGAGAAGATCTTCAAACTCGATCGGCGCGGAGAGGCGGAAAAAGCGGGTTGCCAGCGGCACCAGCAGCTCCGAGAGCGTCCGCTCCACGCCGAGCTGCCGTACATAGGCGCCGATCACCGGATCCTCCCCGTGGCGGGTAATGAACTGGAGCGATAGCTGTTCCGCCTCCCGACGCAACGCCCCGTCGTCGGACTGGACCTGCGGCGGCAAACCGAACCGGGTGGTGCTGTCTCGGAGAATACCGGCGCAGAAGCTGTCGAGCGTGGAAATCTGCGCCTCATCAAACCGCTGGAGCTGGTCACTCAGCCGGGACCCGCTCTCGGCGGCTTCGCTCAGGCGGCGGTAGATACGCTGAAACATCTCCGCCGCGGCCTTGCGGGTAAAGGTAAGGGTAAGGATCTCGGAAACATCTACCCCGGAACGCACCATATCGAGATACCGTTCGGTGAGCACTCGCGTCTTGCCGCTTCCGGCACCTGCGGAGACAACCACGTTGTCTCGCACCACTACCGCCGCGTGTTGCTGATCGTCCAGGGTGATCTCCTTACGCGCCATGGGAATACCTCCGCGTCACAAAACAGCTGCGACAGATCGAACGAATGCGGCAGCGGGAACAGCCGGTGTCCTCCCGGCAGCGGAGATCTCCGCGGGTGACCGCCGCGTGGAGCTCTTGCAGGAATGGGGGAAGAGACTCATACATTCGCTCCAGATGCTCGGCACCCTCCCGGGCGTGGCGTCCGCCCGCTCCTCCGGCAGCAGGATCAGCCAATGGCTTGACCTCAGCCTTCCACAAACCCACGTAGGTCAGGCGCTCGACCTTCACCCCCGTTCGTTCGGTGAGAAGAAGGGCATAGATCGGCAACTGGAGCGACTGGCTCTCTTCCGGGTGCTCACCGTCGGTCCCGAAAACTGCTTTCTTCGTGTGGTGAGATCGAAGCATAAGTTTGTAATCGAGAATCGCCAGGGGCTGTCCATCGAACGTTCCGGTGGTGTCGTCCCAATCGTAAACCCCGGCGACTCGATCAACGATGCCGGAGACGGGCACTCCCCCGATCTCACCGGAAATCGGAGCTTCCGTAGTACCCGGTCGCAACGCCTCCAGTTGCGGGTCTTCCAAGAGGATGCTCAGGGCGCGCCGGGCAAATGCGATCTGTTCCGCTATTCCCACCGGCGCCAACTGGAAGCGAATGTGGTCGCGGCCAAACTCCTCGCCCAAAAGTGGCCCGAGAGCGTCGGCGCGCTGCGCCGGAGGATAGCGCAAGACGCGCTCCAGAGCGGCATG